>NZ_JCAFYN010000014.1:0-83620 GCF_059374735.1 Enterococcus sp. GPZ-007
ATTATCCAATCATTAAAACTAGTATGACGATCCCGTCCTGCTAGTTTTTTGTTTTATTTATCTGATAGTTCCAAAAAAACAACGCTAAATGAAAAGCTTTCTCAATTAGAGTCGTCAGAACTCAAAAAACAACAGAAAAACATGTTTTATTAAAAAATTAACGAATAAAAATCCCGATAAAATGTTCATTAATTCACAGTTTTGAGTTATGATAAAAGTGGCAAACTTCTAATATTTAGTTAAAGTATTTTGCTTAGCAGTAAAAAGTACTTTTGTTCTTAACAGAATAATTGCCAATTTATTTTGGCTTTATTTATACAAAATCAGATAAAAAGGAAGGATGAACAACATGACACTAGCAAAGATCGTTTATGCAACTAACACAGGCAACACAGAAGGAATCTCTGAAATTCTTGAGGACGCTTTTGAAGCAAATGGAATCGACGTAGAACGCGTTGATGCTGATGATGCGGAATCAGATATTTATGAAGATGCAGATATCTGTGTCCTAGCTACCTATACTGATGGAGATGGCGAGATTCCATTCGATTTAGAAGATTTTCATGAAGAACTGCCGGAAGAAGATCTATCAGGGAAAGTGTATGGTGTAGTAGGAAGCGGAGACAGCGAGCTCTACCCAGATTATTTCTGTCATGCAGCGATTGCATTTGATGAAGCTTTTGCTAAAACAGGTGCGACTAAAGCAGCTGAAACTGTGAAAATTGAAAACGAAGCAGACGATGATGACGAAGAAGTATTGAAGGCTTTTGTTAAAACGCTGATTGACGCAGCGGAGTAAGGAATCACATTGAAAGAACGGAGTGAGAATTTGTTTAAAGTATTAGAACGCAAGGAGCTGGCACCAACTGAGTTTGAAATTTTGGTTGATGCACCGCGAATCGCCAGTAAAGCGCAACCAGGGCAATTTGTGATCTTGCGAATCGACGAATACGGTGAGCGTATCCCGCTGACTGTCGTTGATACGGACAAAGAAGCGGGTTGGGTACGCTTAATCTTTCAAGTGATCGGCAAATCGACAGCCCAGCTCGCTACTGTTATGGCTGGTGAAGCCCTGACGGATATTGTAGGCCCCTTAGGTAAAGCTACAGATATTGAGAATTATGGTACCGTTCTCTTGGTAGGAGGCGGTGTTGGAATAGCAGCGTTATTCCCGATCGTTAAGGGATTGAAGGAAGCAGGCAATCGTGTAATCACTGTCCTTGGGGCGAAAAATAAGGATTTATTGATTCTGCAAGAGGATTGCGCGAAATATTCTGATGAGCTGATTCTAATGACAGATGATGGCTCCTTGGGACAAAAAGGGTTGGTAACAGATGCAATGGAGGACGTTTTCAAGCGTGAAAAAATTTCGATGGCCTGGGCGATCGGACCGAGTATCATGATGAAGTTCTGTACGCTCACTGCACAGAAGCATGATGTGCCAATCTATGTTTCATTAAATCCAATTATGATCGATGGGACAGGGATGTGTGGCGGCTGTCGGGTGACAGTTGGTGACTCCATTAAATTCGCTTGCGTGGATGGACCGGAATTTCTAGGCGAAGAAGTCGATTGGGATGAATTTGTCAATCGGATGCAGCAGTATCGTCCGGAAGAATTACTGGCTAATGAAAGATATGAAAAGCAGGTGAGTTCAAATGGCTAAACGCAGCTATACTAAAACCCCAATGAAGGAACAAGCACCAGAAATCCGCAATCAGAATTTTGATGAGGTAGCATTGGGCTATACATTGGAAGAAGGACAGCTTGAGGCAAGTCGCTGTCTGCAATGTAAAAACGCTCCTTGTATTACAGAATGTCCAGTTATGATTGACATTCCTGGTTTTATCAAAGCGATTGAAGAAGGCGACATGCCGTTAGCCTATGAAATCTTAGGCCGATATACGAATTTGCCAGCGATTTGCGGACGTGTTTGTCCACAAGAAAAACAATGTGAAATGGTTTGCCGTTTAGGACGCTCTAAGAAGTTTGAACCAGTGGCTATCGGAAAGCTAGAACGATTAGTTGCAGACTGGGCGCTTCAGCAGCCATTTGAATACAAAGAAGTCAGCGGCGATAAAGGTCGAGTAGCGGTTATTGGTTCAGGACCTTCTGGACTGACCACTGCTGGCGACCTTGCGAAACTAGGCTATGATGTGACGGTTTACGAAGCGTTGCATTCGCCGGGCGGTGTTTTGACTTATGGAATTCCTGAGTTCCGTTTGCCAAAACGCATTGTTAAGCAAGAAATTGAACGTATTGTTGCGCAAGGTGTGAAGATCGAAACAAACGTTGTCGTTGGTAAAACAATCACTATGGATGAAATCATTGAAGAATTTGATGCCTGCTACTTATCAGTTGGTGCAGGTGCACCAAGATTCCAAGGAATCAAGGGAACATCACTAAATGGTGTTTATTCATCCAGCGAGTATTTGACTCGCGTCAATTTGATGCACGGATATCAATTTCCTGAATACGATACCCCTGTTCAAAAATCTAAAAATGTCGTTGTCATTGGCGGCGGAAATGTTGCGATGGATGCAGCACGATCAGCCAAACGTTTAGGAGCAGACAAAGTATCGATCGTTTATCGACGTTCTGTTGAAGAACTGCCTGCTCGTGAAGAAGAATACCATCATTCAGTTGAAGAGGGGATTGAATACCACTGGTTAAGCAACCCAATCGAATACATGGACGATGGTAATGGCCGATTGACAGCTGTTAAATGTGTTCAGATGGAATTAGGCGAACCAGATGAATCTGGTCGTCGCCGACCGATCGTGATCCCTGGCAGTGAATTCATTATTGAAGCAGACACCGCCATCGAAGCCATCGGACAAGGGGCCAATAAAGTTTTACTAGACACATTCCCTGAACTGGCACTGAATAAGTGGGGCTATATCGATGCGGATGAGGAAACGTGTGCGACTTCGATTCCGGGTGTTTTTGCTGGAGGAGATATCGTTACAGGAGCAGCAACCGTTATTTTAGCTATGGGTGCCGGAAAAATTGCAGCAAATGAGATTGATCAATACATTCAAAAGACAAAGCAGGAGCAATTGGTTTAAGCGAGGTGCAAATGATGAAAACTATGAAAACAATGGATGGAAATACAGCAGCAGCGCATATCTCTTACGCATTTACTGAAGTTGCCGGAATCTATCCGATCACTCCTAGTTCAACGATGGCGGAAGTCGTTGATGAGTGGGCAGAACAAGGTCGCAAAAACATTTTCAATGAAACAGTAAAAGTTGTTGAGATGCAATCAGAAGCCGGTGCCGCTGGAACGGTCCATGGTTCCTTGAAAACAGGCGTTTTAACCACGACTTACACAGCTTCACAAGGTTTGCTATTGATGATTCCAAATATGTTTAAAATTGCTGGTGAATTATTGCCAACGGTTTTCCACGTAGCAGCACGTGCGGTATCCACCAATGCGCTAAGTATCTTCGGCGATCACAGCGATGTGATGGCTGCCCGCCAAACAGGCTTTTGTATGTTGGCTGAAGGCGGCGTTCAAGAAGTGATGGATTTGTCCGCGGTCGCTCATTTAGCGAGTATCGAAGGCAAGTTGCCATTTATGAATTTCTTTGACGGCTTTAGAACCAGTCATGAACTCCAAAAAATCGAAGTGATTGATTACGATGATTTGAAGGCGATGATGAACTGGGAAGCGTTGGCTGATTTCAGAAGATTAGGAATGAACCCAAATCGTCCGAATGTTTCTGGTACGGCGCAAAACCCGGATATTCACTTCCAGCAAAGAGAAACAGTCAATCGCTATTATGATGAAATGCCAGCGATTGTGCAAAAATACATGAAGAAAATCAATGATCTGCGCGGTACAGATTATGATTTGACGAATTACTATGGTGATCCAGAAGCCACAGAAGTAATCATCGCGATGGGCTCTGCTTCACCTACAATCCAGCAAACAGTGGATTATTTGAACGCCAATGGACGCAAAGTCGGATTCCTTGATATTCATTTATACCGTCCATTCCCAGCTGAAAACTTGTTGGCGAAATTACCGGCAACAGTTGAGAAAGTAGCTGTTTTGGATCGTACAAAAGAACCTGGATCAGACGGCGAACCATTATTACTGGATGTTCAAAGTGTGCTTTATCGTCACACGAATCGTCCGATTGTTATCGGCGGTCGTTACGGAATCGCCTCTAAGGATGTGACTCCAGACCAAATCGTAGCTGTCTATGACCATCTATTGTTACCAGCTGCTGACATGAAACAACGCTTTACTATCGGGATTATTGATGATGTGACGAATCTATCCTTGCCAATGGGTGAAGTCTTAGATTTGACACCGAAATCAACCTTCCAAGCAAAATTCTGGGGACTTGGTTCCGATGGGACTGTTGGTGCCAACAAACAAGCAATCAAGATTATCGGTAATAATACAGATTATTACGCGCAAGCATACTTCTCTTATGACTCTAAGAAATCAGGCGGGTTGACGAATTCTCACTTGCGTTTCGGGAAGGAACCGATCCTTTCTACTTACAATGTAGAAGCAGCTGATTTTGTCGGCTGTCATAACAGCGCCTATATTCATCAATACGATTTAGTTAAAGGCTTGAAAGATGGCGGGACCTTCTTGCTGAACACTGTTTGGGATGAAGAGAAAGTCAAACAATTATTACCAAGCCGAATCAAACGCTATTTGGCAGAGCATAATATCAATTTCTATATCATCAATGCGATGGAGATAGCTCAAAAAACGGGCTTAGGCGGCCGTATCAATCAAGTGATGTCGACAGCTTTCTTCGAATTGACGGATATCATGGATCATGAAACCTACTTGCCATTGCTTAAAGCAGAAGTAGATGCAGCCTATGGTAAAAAATCTAGAACGATCGTTGAACGGAACTGGCAAGCGATTGATGCAACAGTAGCGGAATTGAAGAAATTTGAGATTCCGGCTGAATGGGCTGAAATCGAAGTACAACCGTTGTTTAATGGAAAAAGCCAAGACAAACCAGAATACATCCGTAATATTCTTGAACCAATCAATCGTCAAGAGGGCAATCAGCTTTCAGTGAATGATTTGATCGAAAACGGCATGCTAGGCGGCGTAATGCCTTCTGGTACAGCAGCTTATGAGAAACGCGGAATTGCTTTGGAAGTTCCTGAGTGGATTCCTGAAGCTTGTACGATGTGTAATGAATGTGCCTTTATTTGTCCACATGCGGCGATTCGCCCATTCCTAGCTGACGAAGAAGAGATGGAAGCAGCACCTGAAGGCTTTATCACTCGCGACATGCGTGGAAAAGACGGATTCAAATATCGTATCCAAGTTTCATTGGAAGACTGTACTGGTTGTGGGCTTTGTGTTGAAGCTTGTCCTGCGAAGGAAAAAGCATTAGTCATGAAGTCTTATGAAGATCAAAAAGAACAAGCAATGAACTGGGCGTTCGCCATGACATTACGTCAAAAAGAAAACCCAGCGAAGAAATTCTCTGTTAAGGGTTCTCAATTTGAACAACCATTGCTTGAGTTCTCAGGAGCCTGTGCAGGCTGTGGGGAAACGCCTTATGTGAAATTATTGACTCAATTGTTCGGTAATCGCATGATGATCGCGAACACTACTGGCTGTTCTTCAATCTGGGGCGGTTCAGCACCAGCGACACCATATACTGTTGATAAAGACGGTCGCGGTCCAGCATGGAGCAATTCACTATTTGAAGATAATGCTGAATATGGCTTGGGAATGCACGTGGCGAATGAAACTAAACGAAATCGCCTAGCAAACAAAGTTACGTCAGCACTTGAAAAAGGTATTGGCTCTGAGGCAACGAGAGTTTTACTGCAAGATTGGTTGGATCATATGGCAGAAGGTGAAGGTAGCCAGCAACGCGCAGCCAAATTACGTGCTGTCTTAAGTCAAGAGACAGATGAAGACTTGCAATCCATTCTTGCTGACAATGAAATGTTTGTGAAACCTAGCCAATGGATCATTGGTGGGGATGGTTGGGCCTATGATATCGGCTTCAGCGGAATCGATCATGTATTAGCTTCTGGCGAAGATGTAAATATCTTAGTGATGGATAATGAAGTCTATGCCAATACCGGCGGACAAATGTCGAAAGCAACGCCATCAGCAGCAATTGCGAAATTCGCTGCCGGCGGTAAGAAGACGAAGAAGAAAGATCTTGGTATGATCGCTATGACTTACCGCGATGTTTATGTTGCGCAGGTAGCGATCGAAGCGAATCCAACACAAGCATTGAAGGCTATTCAAGAAGCGGAAGCTTACCCAGGACCTTCGCTAGTAATTGGTTATACACCATGTATCAATCACGGTATTCGTGGAGGTATGAGCAAATCAATCGAAGAATCTGTGAAAGCAGTGGAATCTGGATATTGGCCACTTTATCGTTTCGATCCAGTTCGCGCGCAAAAGGGCAAAGAGCCTATGCGTATCGACTTCAAGAAAACTGACTTCAGTAAGATGAACGCCTTCTTAGAAGGGCAAACACGCTTCTCTGCACTGCATAACATCAAGAAGGATGATGCTTTAGTAGAAGAAATGCTGAATCAAACAGTAGAAGATATGGAAGAACGGGCGAAAAGCTACGAGGAATTAACGAATAAATAAAAAGGTAGCGTCGGTACGTTTTGTATCGGCGCTATTTTTTTGTGAGGGCAAATAAAAAAACCGATCAAATGATCGGTTTTTATTATTTAGCTAATTTTTTTGCAAGACGTGCTTTATCGCGGCTCGCTTTGTTTTTGTGAATCAAACCTTTTGATTCAGCCATATCGATGGCTTTAGAAGCTTCTTTGTAAAGATCGTTCATATTTTCAGCGCCAGCGGCAGCAGCTTCTTCAAATTTCTTAACAGTAGTACGCATTGCGCTCATTTGTGATGAGTTTTTAGCGTTAGCAGCTTCGCTAGTGCGAACACGTTTGATTGCAGATTCAATGTTTGGCATGGATTTCACCTCCGAATTCAGTCTTATACGGTTATAGCCGTACAATTCAACATTACTCATTATACATAAAGCAGCTTTTCAATGCAATAAAATCGTGACAAGTTTTTTTCCTTAACAGAAAATAAAAAAAACAGCAGTATGAGCGGAGACAAAAAAGGCGCTTTATTAACGGTTATGCTATCATTGGAATGGAAATAAAAAATGGTGGTGAAATATGAGTATAGCTTTAGTTGTTACAATAACATTAGTGATGGGTGTAGTTTTTGTCAATGGCTGGACAGATGCGCCAAATGCGATTGCCACAGCAGTATCTACTAGAGTTTTAAAGCCAAATGTCGCTATTTGGATAGCGGTTGCGATGAATTTTTTTGGTGCACTGGTAATGACGTATTTCAATGCACAGGTTGCGGAAACAATCAGCAACATTGTAACCTTTGAAGGAGCAGGAAATGCCGCCCAGGTCGCTCTAGCTGCGTCTCTATTTGCTATTGTGGTATGGGCAGTGGCTGCCTGGTATTTTGGAATCCCTACCAGTGAATCACATGCACTAATTGCCGGCTTGACCGGGTCAGCAATGGCGATGGGTGGATTGGAAGCGGTTAGCGGAGCTGAATGGACAAAGGTGATCGTTGGGTTGGTTGTCTCGACGATTATGGGTTTTGGCGGCGGCTGGATTGTTACCAAGCTGATCGCGCTGATCTTTCAAGGCGTTTCTCGAAGAATCGCCAATCACGTGTTTACAGTCGGACAAGCGATCAGTGCTGCGATGAATGCCTTCTTACATGGAGCACAAGACGGTCAAAAATTCATGGGTGTCTTTATGCTTGGTCTATTCTACAATGATTTAGCTGAAAAAACTGGCAATGGCTTTGTCATTCCGCTGTGGGTCATGGTGCTTTGTTCATTAACTATGGGTTTAGGAACTTCTGTCGGCGGAATGAAGATCATCAAATCAGTAGGAATGGACATGGTTAAATTAGAACGGTATCAAGGATTTGCTGCGGATTTGAGTGCGGCTATTTGTCTATTCCTTGCTTCTGTATTTGGAGTTCCGGTATCAACCACCCATACAAAAACAACTGCGATCATGGGGGCAGGGGCAGCTAAACGCAAGTCGAGTGTCGATTGGAGTATCGTCAAAGAAATGATCAGTGCATGGGTATTAACATTTCCCGGCTGCGGTGCAATTGCGTTTATCATGGCAAAAATATTTGTAGCAATTTTTTAAAAAAGGGGATCAAACAATGGCTAGAAAAAAACAATTTGACTATTTTGGTAAATTAGAGCAAATGGCACAGTATTCTTCTGAATCAGCTGCCTTATTATTGGATTTGATCTTGGATTACTCTACCGAAAAATTTCTTGATAAATCTGAAGAAATCCATCGCTTGGAAGGGCTGGGGGACCGTATTTCTAAGGAAATCATGACAGAGCTTTATGATGCTTTTATTACGCCGATCGATCGAGAAGACATCGTATTGATCACGAATCGATTAGATGATATCTTAGACGAACTAAACGCGACGACCTATCTATTTGAGAACTTACTCATTTATACGATTCGTCCAAATACAGATCAATTTCTTCAGCTCATAGTGACAGCTACATCTGATGTGGTCAGTGCCACAAAGGAATTTGCTAAATTCAAGCACTCAAAAGTTTTAAAGCATTATATTGATCAGGTAAATGAAACTGAATCAGAAGCGGATGAGTTGTACAGCGCATTGGTGAAAAACTTGTTTGCGCATGAAGAGGATCCGATTGAAGTCATAAAGTGGCGAGATATCTATAATCATCTTGAAATGATTACTGATGCTTGTGAAGCAGCCGCTGATGTAATTGAGGGACTGGTTATCAAAAATTCGTAGAAAAAAATTAGGCAGGATCATAGGTGATCCTGCCTAATTTTAACGCGTAGCTTTATAGAGTGGACATGTGGTACATTTGGTTTCGTCTAAATGATTAAGTTCCTTCAGCGGCACTAGCATTCGTAAGCCGTTCAGAATCACTAAAATGGTGCTTCCTTCGTGACCAACAACACCAAGGGGAAGGCTCAGAAATTGCATAAAATTGCTGGCAATCAGAATTGCGATAACAATTAAAGAGAAGACGATGTTTTGCCGCACGATCTGCTTCATTTTTTTTGCTAAACGGTGACTATACATTAGTTTAGTCAGATCATTTTTCATCAATACCATGTCAGAAACCTCCATCGCGACATCTGTTCCTTCTCCCATCGCGATTCCGATACTAGCTGTTGCTAGAGCAGGGGCATCGTTGATCCCATCGCCGACCATAGCATTGACGGTATAGTCTTCCTGCTGCTGCTTGACTAATTCGGTTTTATCGGCAGGAAGACAACCGCCGTGATAATCATCTAGGCCAAGTTGCAGAGCAACATATTTTGCTGCCCCAATATTGTCTCCGGTAAGCATGACTGTTTCCACATTTTGCTCATGGAAGTATGAAATAACGTCGTTCGTGTAAGGTTTTGGCAAATCCATCAATGCAAGCAGAGCAATAATCTGCTCATTTCGACTAAGGACAACCACGGTTTTGCCTTCTTCGTGCCAGGTCTCAATCAATTGATGCTGTTGTTTTTTTGTAGGCTTTCCTAGCTGCCAAACTTGATCAAGATAGGTCGTTTCTAACCCGAAACCAGCTTTCTCTTCAACCTGCAGAGAAAGCGCCTCCTCGTCTTTAAAGAAATTTGTGATCGCCACTGCTAAAGGATGGGTCGAATGTCGTTCCATCGAGTAGAACATTTGCGGAATCACAGAATCATCTGAAAAAGTTTTATAATCTGTTACACGAGGTTTTCCTTGGGTCAGAGTCCCTGTTTTATCAAATGAGATTGCTCTCAAATCTGCCAATTTTTCCAATGTTTTTCCCGATTTGAATAGAATTCCTTTTTTTGCGCCATTAGAAATCGCCGCCAGCGTTGCAGGCGTTGCTGAGGCAACTAAAGCACAAGGGGAGGCGACAACCAACAGAACCATTCCACGATAAAAGCTTTCAGTAAAGCTCCAGCCTAACAAGAAATGAGTGAACAGGATCATTAATGGAACAGCAATCAAGACGATTTTGACATAAATATTTTCGATCTTTTCAATAAATGTTGCAGTCGCACTTTGCTCGTTTTGAGCATTTTCAACGAGGCGTAAAATTTGAGCGAATAAGGTATCACTGCTGCTTTTCGTTACTTCTAACGTAAAAGCCTGCCCCAAATTGATCGTTCCGCCGAAAGCTTCATCATGCAAGGCTTTTTCTACGGGCACAGATTCTCCAGAGATAGCGGACTCGTCGATCAAAGATGCACCTAGCATCCGGCCGTCAATTGGTACAGCTTGACCTTTTGGTACGAAAACTAAATCCCCCAGCTTGAGTTCTTCCACGGGCACAGTGACATGCTCACCATTGATGATCTTTAGGGCTTCATTAGGTGCTACATTCATCAAAGCAGTAATTTCCTTCGTACTCTTGTTAGTAGCATATTCCTCCAACGCACCGCTCAAGCAAAAAATGAAGGTCAGCATCGCGCCTTCAAACCAGTTGCCAATCAGACAAGCACCGATTGCAGCTAGAGCCATCAATAAATCCACATTTAAGGTTCGTTCATGGATCAATTCATTCATTCCTTCATAGGTTTGCTTCCAACCACCGCTGATAATAGCCAGAACGAAAAAGAGGGGAAAGATCGATTGAGAAAACTCCATGAGAATTTTACCGGCGATTAAAAATGTTAAACAGAAAAGGGTAGAGAGAAAAGCATTACGTTCTTTCTTACTCATCACTTTTCCTCCTTTCTCAAATAGTGCCATGGTTCATAAACATAGACTCTACATGTGCTTTTTTTGCTTAACTACATGGGAACTACGTTACATCATTGGCTTTCTTCACCTTAATAATAGCACAGTATCAATGGTAAATGATAATGAAATCAGCTAATTGAGAACGAAAGTAATTATCAATTAGAGATGAGAATGACTTTCATTAGTAGTTGAAATGGGAAATGTTTTCATATCAACAATAATAGCGATGAATTCTCTTTTATTCTAAATTAGAATTAATTTAATTTGTATTTTTATCAGTGGTTTTCGGATATTGAAATAGTGGAATAAACGAAATGGATAAGTTTTGAGAGGCGAAAATTTTATTGCATGCAAGGAAACTAAATCTTTCTCAGAGGAAGTGAGGTGTTTTTCAAAAAAATATGGTCAGTGCCACGCTTACGATTCCACTAATCGCGCTAAAGACGGGAAGATGAACTCGCAGCTAGCTCAGGAGTAAAGAACTTATTTTTCTAAAAACCAGAAAAATAAGTCAATTTTCGTGCGCATATCATTTTTCTAATACGCTGAAGCGTATAGAAAAACTGACAAAAAAGACCTGCAAAAATGCAGATCTTACATAGCGATTAGCCAATATCCAATTAAGATAATCCCTAGAACGATTCGATACCATCCAAACACGGTGAAATCGTTTCTTTTGATGTAATCCAATAAGAACTTGATAGCGATGATTGATACAACAAAAGCTGTGACCATACCGACTAATAAAACAATAATTTCAGAAACGCCAAAGGTATTGCCATGCATCAGGAATTTCACGATCTTCAAACCACTGGCACCGAACATGACTGGAATACCAAGGAAGAAAGAAAATTCGGTTGCGACGAAACGGGATGAACCAATAATAATCGCTCCAAGAATCGTTGCTCCTGAACGTGAGGTTCCGGGAATCAATGACAGTAGTTGGAAACCTCCAACAATCAAAGCAGCTTTATAAGTAAAATCGTTCAAATTTGTACATTTTGGAGCTACATTTTTGTGGCGTTTCTCCACCACGATAAAGGCGATCCCATAAACGATTAGCATGATTGCTACAGGTAAGAATTTGTGGAAATGAGCCTCCAAAAAGTCATCCAACGGCAAGCCGATCACTGCAGCGGGTAAACAGGCGATGATCACCTTGAACCACAATGTCCAGGTATCTTTTTTCTCCTCATCTGTTTTACTAGGAGCAAAGGGGTTAAGCTTGCTGAAGTATAAAACCACCACAGCTAGGATTGCTCCTAATTGGATCACAACATTAAACATTTCGGTAAAAGCAGAACTCATATTCATTTTGATGAACTCGTCCGCTAAGATCAAATGACCGGTAGAAGAAATCGGCAACCACTCGGTGATCCCTTCGACGATCCCAAGAATAATTGCTTTAAAAATATTGGCAATAAGCATAGTATACGTCCTTTCAAATTAATAACAATAATTAGTATACCGTTTCACCATTGAAATGACCATTGAAAAAAGGCTAAGCTTTTTATAAGAAAAAAACTGCCGACAAATGTCGACAGTCCTAAATATTAATCATTAACTTGATCAGAAATCATTTGACCCCGTTCCATATAACTAATGTCATTGATCGCGCGGATCGAAAATTCGCCGTTTTCATAACGCAGGCGGTTGATACTGCCATTTAACAAGTTTGCTCGAACAGGCTGTTTTGAATCAATCAAACTTAACAAGAAAGCAATTGTTAAGCCATGAGAAACGATCAGAACATTTCCACCGCCATTTTTTTCGCGATGTTGCGCGATGTCTTCAAAACCTTGCCATACACGATCACGTAATTTTTCATAGGGTTCTGCCCAGTTTGCTGTGTCCGCGGCGAACACGGCATTGGCGATTTCTTCAAAGCTCACTTCAGTAGCAAAGAGCTCATCTTCGGTCTTAAAATTCAACACTCGTGGCAAAACGCCCCACATCTCTGCGTCATAACCACCTTCTAATGAACCAAAACACCATTCGCGAATGCGTGGATCAACGTGATAGGGAATGTCTTTCCCATCAGGATGTTCGCCTAAAAGAATCCGCATCGTTTCAATTGCCCGACCAGAATCGCTTGAATAGGCCTCTTCAAATTTAGTGTCTTGCAAGCCTAAGCCAACGTAATGAATACCCTCACGCCCGCTTTGAGTTAACGGCGTATCACACCAGCCTTGTACACGAGCCAACGTATTGAACATTGTTTTACCATGTCGAACAATATAAAGATTTGTTTCTGCCATATTTAAAACCTCCAAAATAGTTGTTTAATTAAAGAACGGATTTGTATCGATCTCATGACCGATGGTTGTTGCTTCACCATGTCCCGGATAAACGGGAAGCTCTCGCGGCAGGGTGAAAAGATAGTTTTTAATGCTGTATAGCAATTGCTGCATATCGCCTGTATAGAGGTCTGTCCGGCCGATACTTCCTTTGAATAAGGCATCGCCGACTACGACAAAGTTATCAAAGATGAAGCTGACACTGCCGATCGAATGACCTGGTGTCGGTACAACTTGGAATGTCATATCCCCAATCGTGTATTCTTTCATCTCAAACTCATTCTCAGCTGGTTGAACGATCAGGTCAGGCATATTATCGTGACGACCCAAGCCGGAAAGGTTCAAAATTGGATCTCCCAGCCAAGTCTGTTCTAGAGGACTAATATAAACAGGTATCCCATATTTATTTCTCAGCTGTTCAACAGCACCAATGTGATCGTAATGGGCATGAGTCAAAAGAATCGCTCGCGGCGTTTTGCCAATCCGTTTGATTTCATTGATCAAGCGGTCGCCTTCTGAGCCCGGATCAACAATCAGTAAATGATGCTCATTATGAATCAAATAGCAATTTTCTTGCGCGATACCAGTAACAAAACCTTCAATTCGAATCATTATTTTCCCCCTGAAAACTATAAATTATCTTACTTTGCTTTGATTCATGTACCTAATCTTGAAGAACAAGACAGTAGGAAAACCAGAATCATAAATTCCTTCTTCATTATACCTTAAAAGTAAAAAAATTGTGGCTTCCCTGAACGATTTTGATGTTTCGAATCAGCATTTGTCAAAATGACTTCATCGATAAGAAGGAGAAATTATAGACGAATAAAACTTGACGAAGGCCAGAAAATCTTCTATGGTGAAACAGCGCAATGATTTTAACATCCTACAATGAAGCAAAGAACGAGGTGGCAAAATGGCAGTCAAAAAAATTGCGATTCGTGAACTAGTAGAATTTATTTTACGAAGCGGAAGTATTGATGAAGGAAAAAACAGCAATCATACACCTCAAGAAGGCGCACGGATTCACCGTAAATTGCAAAAAGAAGCAGGAGAAGGGTATCAAAAAGAAGTTTGGTTGAAGAAGCCGATCGAGATTGCGGAAACAGTCGTTCAAATTGAAGGGCGAGCTGATGGTATTTATATAGAAGAAGATAGAGTCTACATCGACGAAATTAAAACGTCGGAAACACCTTTTGAGGAACTTGAGGCAGGAATCATTGATTTATATTTTTATCAAGCGATGGTTTATGCCTATATCTACAGTGAGCAAGAAGAATTAACAGAAATCGGTACTCGTTTGACTTATTTTCAAACTACTGAAGAAAAAATCACACGTCAGGTTCGTACGTTTACCTTTGCAGAGTTGACTGATTTTTTTAACGATTTGATCGAACAGTATGAAAACTGGTTAGTCTTCCAGCTACAATGGCGAGAAACTCGGAACGATTCATTAAAAGCTTTAGCATTTCCTTTTAATACGTATCGGGCTGGACAAAGAGAGTTGGCTGCGGCAGTCTATAAAACGATTCATGCACAGCAAAAGCTATACGTTGAGGCACCTACTGGGACAGGTAAGACCATGTCGACACTTTTTCCTGCATTCAAGGCGATGGGAGAAGGACTAGGGGAGCGCATTTTTTATCTGACCGCTAAAACGATCACGCGACAGGTTGCTGAAGAAACAGTTACGAAGATAACGAAAAAAGAAGCGCGAGTTAAAAGTGTCACCTTAACAGCAAAGGATAAAATTTGTTTTTTAACAGAACGTAATTGTACACCAGAGCATTGCCCTTTTGCGAAAGGGTTTTACGATCGGGTGAACGATGGTCTTTGGGATATGTTGAATAATGATGATCAGTATACGCGACCAGTGATTGAAGAATACGCCCGAAAACACGAACTATGTCCTTTTGAACTGTCCTTGGACGTGAGCCGATTCTGTGATTTAGTTGTTGGTGATTATAACTACTTATTTGATCCCACTGTTTATTTACGCCGTTTTTTTGAAGAAGAAAACAAAACGAATCTAGTCTTAGTTGACGAATCCCACAATTTAGTCAATCGATCAAAAGAGATGTATTCTGCCAGTATTTCCAGAGAGAATATCACTCAGATGCAGAAGGAATTAGACAAATCCTTCAAAAAACTGAATCGTGCGTTTACTCGAGTCGACAATGAGTTTGAATTGATCCATCAAGCATTAGATGGAGAAGCCTATCTTCATCAAAAAGCAGCCCCGGAAAGCTTGATCAACAGTTTGTTCAAATTGCAGGAACAGATCAAAGAATGGTTGGCAGAACATCCTGATCATCCGGCTCAACAAAAGATGCTGCCAGTCTATTTTGAGATTATTCGCTTTACACGGATGAGTGAGTTTTATGATGATCATTATGAAACGACAGTTGAGCATAAAAGTTATGATCTGATTGTCAAAGAGTATTGCATCGATCCAGCATGGTTTTTAGAACAAACGATGGAGAAGGTTGGAAGTAGTATTCTATTCTCAGCTAGTTTTTCTCCTTTGGATTATTATCAGGAAGTTTTAGGCGGGGGAGAAGATAGCTTGACTTATCGTTTGCCAAGCCCTTTCCCGAATGAAAATCGGTTAGTTTTAGTAGATGCCAGTATTCAGACGACCTATCAAAAACGAACCCAGAGCATCCCAAAAATTGCAGCATCGATTGAACGCCTTGTAAAAACTAAGACAGGGAATTATCTGGTTTTCTTCCCATCATTCCAGTATTTGGATCAGGTCGCAGATTATTTTCATGATGTTTATCCAGATTATGCGATCCAGATTCAAGGATCAAAATTAAATGAGACGGAAAGAGAAGAATTTTTAGCCGCTTTTGTGGATCAACCCGATAAAACGTTGATCGGGTTTTGTGTACTGGGGGGGATTTTTTCAGAAGGCATTGATTTAGTTGGCGAACGCTTAATTGGTACAGTCGTTGTTGGTGTAGGCTTACCGCAAATCAATCATGAACAAGAATTGATCAAAGAGTATTATGATGAAAAACGCAACCAGGGATTTAGTTACGCTTATCAGCTGCCGGGGATGAACAAAGTCATCCAAGCTGCCGGTCGAGTGATCCGAACGATGGAAGATCGAGGGATCATCTTATTGTTAGATCAGCGCTACACGAATCCACATTATCAAAACCTGCTACCGATTAGTTGGTCGGATCGCAAAGTTGTCTACGGTGCAGAAGAAGTTGAAAGAACAGCACAGGATTTTTGGCAATCGAAAAATAGGTAAAATGGCTAAACGAGAGTTTTTATCACGAAAAAACAAAATTAAAATATCGCATATAAAATATTTATAAGACATCTTTATTAAAGTAATTAGCACATAAACAGCCCTAGAAGAGATCAAACTAAAAGCCGACATTTTCTGTCGGCTTTTTTTAACGATAATTTATAAATTGAACATCAATGGGTAAATCGATATTCTTTACTAACGCGATTACTTGCTGTAAATCATCGCGGCTTTTCCCCGTAACTCGTAGGCGATCTTCTTGAATCTGAGCTTTCACTTTGATTTTGCTGTTTTTAATCGCTGTTGTAATCTTTTTGGCACTTTCTTTATCAATGCCATTTACTAATTCTGCGGTTTGACGGGCATTTCCACCTAGCGCATGTTCAGAATCAGAAAATTGGATATTCTTTAGCGGGACCCCACGCTTGATCAACTTGCCGAACAAAACATCCTTGACTTGCTCAACTTTATATTCATCCTCAGCCTTAACCACCAGTTGATTTCCCTCTAACTTGATATCAAATAGGCTTCCTTTAAAATCAAAACGATTTTTTAATTCCTTTAGGGCAATTTGCACACCATTTTTGACTTCCTCTTTATTCAGTTCTGAAACGATATCAAAGCTTGCATCCTTTGCCATAGACACCCTCCTTATTCAATTCGATCCAAATATCAGCATTGTTCAACCGGAGCAATTACAACGTTGAACCGACATTCTGATCCCTTTCTTATAGTTTATCAAAAAACGCTAAGAAAGCTATGATTATTCTCCAATCAATTATTGAAAACGATTGATTATTGCTGAGTGAACCTGTTACTCTATTATAGGTTTGAATTAAAGGAGGAATTATCGGATGCAGAAGGTTATCAATTATACATCTAAGGATTTGACGAAAAAAATCCTTGTCATTTTATTTACCGGGCTGACTGGCGCGGTCGGCTTGAACTATTTCTTGATTCCAGCAAATGTTTTTTCAGCCGGGATGACCGGAATTGCTCAAATCGTTGAGCATTTACTGTCAAATACTGGTTTATCCATTGATACCGGGATTTTGATCTTTCTTCTGAACGTTCCGGTATTTATCTTAGGATTCATTAAATTAGGAAAATCTGCCATGATTTTAAGTTTTGCCAACGTCATCTCAATGTCAGTTTTCACGACCCTAGTGCCTGTTGGTCAAGTAACAGATAATGTTTTGATGAATGCCATTACTGGTGGTGTATTACTGGGCATCGGAGCAGGGTTTTCTTTGAAGTTTGGTTTTACTACAGGCGGCTTAGACATCGTATCCTTACTATTATCCAAAACGACTGGTCGAACAGTCGGAAATTATATGATGCTCTTAAATGGTGTGATTGTAGTGGTGGCAGGTTTCTTCTTTACTTGGGAAAGCGCCTTATATACGATTATTACGATATTTACTATGAGTACTGTTGTTGATTATGTTCATACTAGCCATCAGAAAATGACTGCCTTTGTTACTACAGATAAAAGCGTCGAAATGCGAGCAGCCCTGAGCAACGAACTGCTTCGAGGAATGACAGTCATCCAGGCACGTGGAGGATTTAGTTCTAGTGAACGAGAAATGATCATGATCGTTTTCACTCGCTATGAATTATATACGCTGAAACAAGTGGTAGCGGATGTAGATCCACACTCATTTACAAATATCGTGGCAACTGATTCTGTAGTAGGGACTTTCTTGACTCACGACGAACAACTACAAATAAAAAATTCACAAAATAATAAATAAGGATTCTTAAATGAGAATAAATGGGTTTCAATTCTCATTTACAAAAGCCTTGAGATAGAGTAAAATACATCTTGAAACTCGAAAGGGAGTGGAGCAGGTGGAAGAGAACACACAAAAATGGACCGATGCAGAAGTAGCAGAAATCAAAGAAACTATTTTGACCGCTTTAGAGTCAGTTATTGACCCAGAGTTAGGTATTGATATCGTCAACCTTGGTTTGATTTACGAAGTTGACTTCGAACAAAGTGGGAACACTGTGATCAAGATGACCTTGACCACTATGGGCTGTCCGTTAGCAGACATCTTAACAGACAATATCCAATCAGCATTGTCTGAGATTCCAGAGGTAACGAATGTAGAAGTGAAGCTCGTATGGTATCCCGCATGGACAACGGATAAAATGAGCCGTTACGCACGAATTGCTTTAGGAATACGTTAATTTAACAAAGAATCTGTCTCCTCTTTTTTAAAGAGGAGACTGTTTTTGTTATAATCGAGTAAAGGAGCGAGACTAAGATGGAAGATTATCAACTAGTAGATTATCTAGCCGCAAAGAAATCATTGGCTTCAACATTGCATAAAATTGAGCAGGCAATTATTTCGCTAGAGGAGAAGCAAGCCGCTGGGCGAAACATGAAGGCTCAAATTACCTTATCGCGGGAACGAGTGAAGGCTCTGAGACTTTCACTTGCTTTGATTGAGCGAGAAATTACTAGATTGTCTTAAAAACAGATGCAGAACATAAAAAATGTGTTTTGCATCTGTTTTTTCTTTTTTAATATGACAGCTTATTGTCCCATTAGCATTGATATAGTTTTGGAAGAAAGGAAGGAAAGATATGCAGATCGAACGGTTGGTGCAAATGATCTTTTATATCGTTAGCCGTAAACAGGTCACTGCAAAAGAGCTGGCGGATTACTTCAGTGTTTCGACTCGCATCATTTATCGGGATATCACGACGCTGACTTTGGCCGGAATCCCGATTATTTCAAAGAAAGGAACTGGTGGTGGTATTTCATTGATGGATGGATATGCTCTAAATAAGTCTTTTCTGACGAATGATGAGCAAGTCCAGATTTATCAAGGTCTGCAAATTCTTCAGGCTTCAAATTATCCGGATGCTGAACAGGCTTTAAATAAAATCGGTGCCCTTTTTGATCAGCCATTAATCAATGACTGGCTGGAAATTGATTTTAGTCACTGGGGCAGCAGCGACGATGAGAAAATCACGATCTCAGAATTACGCCGAGCCATTACCGAAAAGTATGTACTGACTTTTGAGTATTTCAATTCTGAGCTGCAGCGCTCTGAACGAATGATTGATCCGCTGCGTTTGATTTTCAAATCACACGCATGGTATATCGTGGGTTATTGCCACACGAATAAAGCAATCAGGGTTTTTCGTTTATCTCGTATGAAAAGGCTCAATGTCACGAATGCACATTTTGAACGAATACTATCAGAGGATTTTTCGTTGGATGAATCAACTTATACTATTGAATTTGTATCTTTCAAATTACTTATTGCTGCTGAGATGTCTTACCGATTATTCGATGAATTTCACGAGGATCAGGTTGAACGTTGTCCTGATGGAAGCTACTTAGTGACTGTTCAGTATCCTTTAAACGAATGGACCTATCATCGGTTGCTTTCGTTTGGGACGTATGTTGAAGTACTCGAACCAGCTGCAGCCCGGATTGAATTAAAAAAACGTGCAAATAAAATCGCGCATCAGTACATAAAAAGGGAGGAAGACTAATGGAAGAATGGTTGTTTGTCATGATGATCAAGAAAACAAAAGAGTACCGTCGATTGAATAAAGCAGGAGTGACAGAGCATGTCGAAAATCTGCGGAAGCTGGACGAAGCGGGGAACATTGAGCTAGCTGGAGCATTTAAGGGATTTCCTGGAATGGCCGGAATGTTCATTCTCAAGGCAAAAAGCTATGAAGAAGCAGAGGCGATTTGTCAAAAAGAGCCTTTGATTGTCGCAAGGTATGCTACTTATGAACTTCATAGGTTGCAAGTTGCTAATAAAGAAAATAATTATTTACTATAGGAGAGGGGAAATAAAATGAAAGAAGGAAGTATGCTTTTCGTGCGAACCGATTATCGGACTGGAGAAGGCGAGGTTAGCGAACAAGTAGCGATGGATTCTGCCGCATATTTGAAGAAGCTTTCAGAAGAACGCTACTTAACAGCAGGAGTATTTGGTGATATGGCCAATGAGGAGATTGATGGCGCGATGATCATTTTTGAAGCGGAAAATTTAGCTGAAGCGAAGGCGATTTCGGAGGCTGATCCGGTGTTTCAGGGCGGGGTATATCGTTATGAGTTAAAGCAGTGGTATGTAATGGTTATGCCAACAGAGAAGTAATAAAAAAGAAACGACGGTTGGGTGGTCGTTTCTTTTTGCTTTAAAGACCTTGGAACAGTTTCATCATAGCTTCAGTTCTTCTTCTGGTCGGTTCGTTTAACGATTCTAATTCTGTGCCAATCTCATTTGATGAAGCTTCTTTCAATAGGAGCAATCGATAGATTAAGCGTAAGTCCTGACGGCGTACTTTTGGCAGATGCTGTAGCAATACTTGATTGAAGTCAGCGTTCATTTGATTGATCCCGATCAACGGGTCTTTTTGAATAGTGTAATTAGTCAAATACCGATCAAAATCCTGTAGGGCAGAAGCAGCTTTTTCAGGTACGAACCCATTTGCCCATGCCGCAGTCACCAAAACAAAACTATCTGAATCAGAGAGGTCTTGCTGAAAGGCTGTGATGGTTGCGTTCAAAACTTTTTCTTGTACTGCCTCAAATACGTCTGGTTCATTTTGTTTCATACGCGAGAAATAATTAGTAAAGCCGTCACTATTTAGCAAATTCAAATCAATCGCTTTGAACCAATTATAATGGTGAGAATTTAAATATGAGTACGTGTTGCTTTTGTCCTCGCGTTGAATTTTTTTTAAATCGTCGATTGTTTTCATCAATTTTCCTGCTTTCGTTTTTGTTTTTTTTAGAATACGAACTTGAGTCAGTTTCAATCCTATATAAAATAACAACTGTCGACCTGATGTAGGAAAGACTTGCGCTAAAGAAGAATTTCTATAAGTGTCGATTTTATCGGATAATCTATTCATCATTATACTACTTTTTATACGAGCCGATCTTTTTGTCTACTTTTTTGATTAAGTTATACTGAGAATAAGTCATAATTTTGAGAGGATTTTTTATGAATGAATTAATTAATACATTTAGTGAAAGAAAAGTCGATTTATTATCGGCGATCTTTGAACATTTAGCAATTTCTTTGAGCGCCTTACTGATTGCCATAGTGATCGCAATTCCGCTAGCGATATTATTAAGTCAACGGAAAAAATTAGCCGAGGTTGTTTTGCAGATTACAAGTATTTTGCAGACGATCCCTTCGTTAGCTTTACTGGGATTATTAATTCCTTTTGTAGGTATTGGTACTGTCCCAGCGCTGATTGCCTTAGTGGTCTATGCGCTATTACCAATTTTCCAAAATACTTATATTGGATTAGCCGAGATTGATCCATCAATCGAAGAAGCTGCCGATGCATTTGGAATGTCCCGAATGAGAAAACTAATGCGCGTTGAATTACCGATGGCTATGCCAGTGATTATTTCTGGTGTTCGGACAGCGTTAGTATTGATTATTGGTACTGCGACATTAGCCGCTTTAATTGGAGCTGGCGGGCTAGGTACATTTATTTTGTTAGGAATCGATCGGAACGATCCCAACTTGACCTTAATCGGTGCGATCAGTTCAGCATTGCTGGCAATTATTTTTAGTACGTTGATCCGTTTTCTACAAAATCGTAGCGGGAAGGTCACATTAATTGCGCTAGGAATAATCTGTCTAAGTATCGGCGGTATTTTCTTTGCTCAGAATAATCCGATGGGTACTGAAACAGTAACGATCGCAGGAAAGCTAGGTTCAGAGCCAGATATTTTGATCAATATGTACAAAGAGGTCATCAAGGATGAAGATTCGTCGATTAATGTCGAACTAAAGCCGAATTTTGGGAAAACAAGCTTCTTGTTTAGTGCCGTGAAGAGCGATCAGATCGATATCTATCCTGAGTTTACTGGAACCGTACTAGAAAGTTTGGTTAAAGTTCCGAAAAATACACCCGATGATTTGTCACCAGAGAAAACCTATCAAGAGGCGAATAAATTATTAGATGCGCAATTTGATATGCGCTTGCTAAAACCGATGGATTATGAAAATACCTATGCTTTAGCAATGAAGAAAAACGAAGTTGAAAAACGGGGTATCACAAAAATTTCTCAATTACAAGGACAGCAAGATCAATTGAAAGCCGGCTTTACTCTTGAATTCATCGATCGTCAAGATGGCTATCGCGGGATTCAAGATAAGTATGGTGTGAAATTAAGCTCGGTTCAAAGTATGGAACCAGCGTTGCGGTACCAAGCTATCAATAATGGGGATGTCGATGTGATTGATGCTTATTCGACCGATAGCGAGATTAAACAATATGACTTAGTGACGCTAGAAGACGATCAGCATCTCTTTCCTCCGTACCAAGGTGCACCTTTGATGAAGAAGGAATTTGCCGACAAGCATCCAAATATTGTCAAAGCCTTGAATCGTTTGGCTGGAAAAATCACAGAAGATCAAATGATCGAAATGAACTATCTGGTTAACGTGGAGAAAGAACAGCCAGCAAAAGTTGCTCATGACTTCTTAGTGAAAGAAAAGATCATTGGGGAGGAGAAATAGATGGAACCAATTATTGAATTTAAAGATGTTAGTAAAGAGTTCGAAGGAAATGTTGTCTTAAAAGATTTGAACTTTCAAGTTCGCAAAGGTGAGATTTTTGTTCTAGTTGGTCCTTCTGGAAGTGGCAAAACTACTTCGTTGAAAATGATCAATGGCTTGATCGAACCAACGGACGGCAATCTATACTTTAAGGAAAAACGAATCAAAGATTATAATATCCAAAAGCTGCGCTGGCAGATCGGTTATGTGCTACAACAGATCGCATTATTCCCAACAATGAGTGTCAAGGAAAACATAGAGGTAATCCCTGATATGCTGGGTTGGGATAAGGAACGACGCAACAAACGTGTAGATGAATTGTTGAAGGAAGTAGACATGGATCCAGAACAATTCAGAGATCGGATGCCTAGCGAACTCTCTGGCGGACAACAGCAGCGAATTGGAATTATTCGTGCACTCGCTTCAGAGCCAGATATTGTATTGATGGATGAACCATTCAGCGCTTTAGACCCAATTTCTCGTGCTAGCTTGCAGGACCTTGTCTTAGAGCTTCATCAAAAATTGGGCAATACGGTTATCTTTGTCACGCACAATATGAAAGAAGCTATGAAGATCGGCAGCCGCATAGCCGTGATGCACGAAGGAAAGTTGATTCAATGTGATACACCGGAAGAAATCCAAAAACATCCTGCAAACAAATTTGTTGAAGAATTCTTCGACGAAACTACAGATGAAGTCTATACTCAAACGCTGGAGACCTTATATAATGGCGGTTACTATCAAAAATCAGAAACTGCGGATTCAGCATTGTTGACCTTAGAGGTAGATACAAGTTTGAGTGAAGTTTTTGATCTATTGGCTGAGCATGATGCATTTGCCATGAAACAGGACGGGAAAGTTATCGGCATCATCAACCGGAGCGATGTCTTCCGTTACTTAAGTCAGGAGGGGTAACATTGAAAAAATATGATGCAATCGTGATCGGCAGCGGACCAGCCGGAAATTCCGCGGCCTATGGTTTAAAGGAACAGGGGAAAAATGTAGCAATCATCGAGTCGGATTTATGGGGCGGTACTTGTCCAAATCGCGGCTGTGACCCCAAGAAAATGTTGATGAGCGGGGTAGAAGCCCAAAAACGGATCGAAACGATGATCGGCAAGGGCTTTGAAAAAGCTCCAAAAATCGTTTGGGAAGATTTGATGACTTTCAAGCGAAGCTATACCGATAGTGTTCCACAAAATACTAAGGATGGACTAGATGCTGCAGAAATTGATCGTTATCAAGGCCAAGCTAGCTTTATTGATGCCAATCAGATTGTTGTGGATGATCAAAACTTAGCGGCGGATCAATTCTTGATTGCAACTGGACAGCGTCCTTCAGTATTGCCAATCGACGGGCAAGACCAGCTGCAAAGTAGTACGGACTTTTTGGAATTAGAGCATTTGCCTAAGAAGATTGCTTTTATCGGAGCGGGGTATATCGCTTTTGAATTAGCGGTAATTGCTAGTGCTGCTGGTTCAGAAGTACACATTATCCATCATAACGATCGTCCATTGAAAGAATTCGATCAAGATTTAGTGACTGATTTAGTTGAACATATGAAGTCAGACGGTATTCAATTTCATTTTAATGTGAACACGAAAGCAGTGGAGTTGCTGCATCCACAATATCGTATTACTGGAGAAAATATTGAATTAACGGTAGATATGGTGATTGGCGCAACCGGTCGAGTCCCTAATGTCGAAGGATTGAATTTGGAGAAGGCTGGCGTCAACTTTGACAAACGTGGAATAAGCGTTGACGATCATTTGCGTACGTCACAACAAAATATTTTCGCCTGTGGGGATGTAGTCGCAAAAAGCCAACCTAAATTGACACCAGTGGCAGGTTTTGAAGCCGGTTATGTGGTAAAAGCTATGGATGGTGAATCAGAAGAAATAGAGTATCCAATGATTCCAACAATCGTGTTTGGCGATCAACGGTTAGCTAGGATCGGTGTGAGTGAAAGAGAGCTTGCTGCCCATCCGGAAAAATATCATTCACAAACGATGGAACTTTCTAGCTGGTATACGTATCATCGAATTAATGACCAAGGAGCAAAAATCAAATTTATTTATGATGAAGAAGATAAAATCGCCGCAATCACTTGCTTAAGCCAGCTCGCTGATGAAGTTATCAATTATCTTTTGATCATCCTGACGAAGAAGATGACTCACGAAGAAGTAGAGAAATATATCTTTGCGTATCCGAGTCCCGCCAGTGATCTTTCATATTTTATTTAAAACAGAGGGCAACCTCTGTTTTTTTTTATACAATTATGCTAAAGTTTACGAAAATACGTTCCCATGGTGAGAAAATGAAAACAACACTAACACAAGAAATCGAAAAAGCTCTATATTATTATTGTATCGAACTTGGCGGAATCGTCGTAGAAGAAGTCACAATGCCTGAAGAACAAGGCATCGTTGATACTTTGGCTTGTTTTTTTAAACCAAATTCTACTGAATGGCGCTGCTATGAACTAAAAGTAACCAAAGCTGATTTTTATTCGAAGGCTAAGCTTTCTTTTATTGGTCATTATAATTATTTTGTTTTGACAGAAGAATTGTATGGAAAAGTATCAGCTGATATTCCCAGTGACATAGGTGTATTAGTGTATCGACCTTATTCACAGGCTGAGGATCTACCAGCCAATGGAACATTTTTCATCGCGAAAAAGCCATTGAGAAGAGAACTTCAAGTTGAAGAGACCGCTTTAACACAACGGTTTATGGCCTCATTATTTCGTGAGGTTCAAAAGGCGAAACGGATGTCATACGGTCCGAGTTTCTTCTCAACAGAGCAGCTCTATAAAGAATTGCGCAAACGTTTGGACGAAAAGGATAGTTTGCAAGAAAATAATTATTACCGGCGTTTTATAGAAGATGTCCAATCCGCTAGAATTGAAAGCTTGGAAGAAGAATTGCGGGCATTGGAACAGGATTATGAGTTTTTACGTCAACAGAGACAGGTCCGACGTCGACCAACTGAACCATTGGAGTGAGGCTATGTATTATCCATATCTAAGAGGCAAACAATTCGACTTGCTAGCGGTAAATACTTTGATCAAAGAAGCACGCTGGTCAGAAAGAATCCGCCCTATTATTGAACCCGTTCGAGATTCAGCGACATTGAAAAAAACGATCGAGCTCTTCGATCAAAATAATTATCATTGTTATTTGATCACAAATCCTCAGGTAGGTACAGCAAAACTTTTTGCTGAAAAACGTTTCGAGTGGCAGTTAAGTTCAGGATCGAGTGTAAAGCCTGCAGAGATCATTACCAGAGATAATCCATTTTTAGCAGATCTCTATTTATTCAATGCTCATTCTCCGCGAAAGCAGGAACAGTTACATATCAAAGATGCTGATATATCCATTATCCCAGATCAAGGAAGATTTAGAATTTTAGATGTACCAAATAAAATTTTACTCAGAGAAGCTTTTCAGATGAAAAAAAATGTTGCCAATTATGCTGAAAAGATGGATGATTTTTATAGCGACGAACACCTTTATTTAGATTCTAAATCAAAGGGTTTTAGCGATTACACGATTGAAGGTAGTCGTTATTTTGATAAAGGTGGTCCCAGTCGTGCAATCGCAATTCATATCAGTTATTTTGATGCGTATCTTAATTTAAGGATCAAACATTTTGTGTCTGACAATAATGAAAGTGCAAAAGATCAAGGAGGTAAATTTTTCGAGGCATTAGAAAAATTATTTGAATGGTATTCCCGCAATCAAGATCAGTTACTACTGACACTTGGTTTAGAGGAGTTATTACACTATCGGGAAAGTAAAAAGTTTCCTGGGTTGGGAACAATCAAAAAATGGTCACTAGCACATCATTTAGAATTGCTTGGTGCCTTTTTAGAACAAGGTGATCATTGGCAGAGAGGATGGAAAAACAATGGGGTATGAAGATGAAGATTTTATCGTCAGACAATCCAAGCAAATGGGAGAGCTCTTAGGCGGTATAATGGGTAAAAAAGATGCTGAAGGTCTTTTATCTTTTGGCAAAGAGGCGAAGATTAGTGATTTAAAGGGACAAGATTTTGATTTTCGCTTAACAACGTTAGAAGACGTACCAGCCATCGGAGTCATAGTCAACGAAGCGAAACAATATTTAAAAGAACAAGGATCACCGCAATGGCAAGATGGGCATGAACCTCATGAGGGAGTGATTCGTGAAGATATGCGAAAAAAAGCCAGCTATGTACTGACTTTGAAAGGCGAGATTGTTGGAACCGCAGCATTGATTGCGGGTAAAGATCCCGTTTATGAAGCCATTGAGGGCAAATGGCAAGGTGACCAACCTTACGTGTCCTTGCATCATGTGGCAGTCAGTCAAAAATATCGCGGGATCGGCTTGGGTAAAGCGTTATTGACCGCAGCAATCAAGCAATCACAAGCACTAGGCTTTGAAGACATTCGAATTGATACATATCCAGCTAACAAACCGATGCTCTCATTAATCGATAAGCTCGGATTCACGTATTGCGGAATGATCCATTTCCCATTCGAACATGGAGAACGCAAAGCATTTCAGCTAATTCAGCGCTTGGCGTAACTGATCCAGCATGTCATCTAATGATGCTTCGCCATTGATTTCGATTAGATTAGGAAACTTTTTCAATCGAGCAAGACTATCTTGGTCTTCTTGAAAAATCGCTAGTCGTCGATCTAGCTCTTCAACAGTCGCTCTTTTTTCAAGACGTGCGATCATGGTTTCTTGTGAGATATTGATCCAGATAGGTACCATTTGATCACCAAATAGACGGTACAAATTAATAAAACCTGTTGTTGTGATTGGGTCATAACAATCGCCAGCGGCTAATGCTTCTTGTAATGTTTCTTTAGCAATGCCATAAAAATGGTTATCATACACATCATATTCGGCGAATTGATCACGATTCACCATCTGTTTGAATTCTTTTTTTGAGATAAAGAAGTAGTCACGCCCGTGTTTCTCACCATCGCGTGGAGCACGTGTCGTATAAGAAATGATTTTTTGGTCAGGAGTAAAGGCTTTCTCAGCTAAACTAGTTTTTCCTGAACCGCTCGGGCCAATGAATAAGTAGCAATGATTCATAGTTAATCACGTCCTTTTTTATAGTATAAAGAAAGAGGACAAAAGATGCTAGGGAGGGGACCCTATATGGAGAGAAGTACACGGAATAAAAAACAAACAAATAAACTGCCGATTATTATTATCGGTATTATCATTTTGGCTGTCGCCGGTTTCTTTGGTGTACGCGCCTATCAAGCAAGTCAAGAAAGAAAACAAGGAGAAGCAACAGTATCCGCGTTTGTTAAGAGTTTGGAAAAAGGCAAGTATCAACAGCTGCCAAAGAATTTAAATGCCGACTCAATCAAAGATAGTGGCTATACAAGTAAACAAGTCGTAGAAAAATATCAATCAATCTTTTCCGGTATCAGCGCATCAAATATCAAGATGAAAAATTTGAGTGTTGAGAAAAAAGACGATCAGTATCAATTTTCATATGAATTATCGATAAACACTGGTTTTGGACAATTAAAAAATCAAAAATATTCTGGTACTTTAACAAACGGTGGCAAGGAGATTAACTGGAAACCAAATCTGATTTTTCCAGGCATGTCTGGAAAGGATAAGATTAATTATTCAGTGGACCCAGCAACACGAGGGGAAATCCTTGATCGTAATGGGCAGGCGATAGCAGCCAACGGAACAGTCTACCAGTCAGGAATCGTACCGAAAAATCTTGGTACTGGAAATGATCGTACAGCAAAAATCGAGGCAATTGCTAAAAGCTTAGACATTACTACTAAAGATATTGAAGCAGCTTTAACACAAGGTTGGGTACAAGATGATTTCTTTGTTCCACTAAAGACCACAGCGGATGCTCCAAAAGATATGCCAGATGGTTTAGAAGTTAAAGAGACAACCGGTCGGACTTATCCATTAAAAGAAGCAGCGGCACAATTGATTGGGTATGTGGGTAAAGTAACTGCTGAAGATATGAAGAAGAATGATGATCTCGCAAGCGACAGCTTGATTGGGCGCAGCGGCTTAGAGATGGCTTTAGACAAACAATTACGAGGAAAAGATGGCGGCTCATTAGCAGTCACTGACAGTGAAGGCAATGAGAAGAAAGTATTACAAAAAATCGAAAAAAAAGATGGCGAAAACGTCAAATTAACAATAGATAGTCGCGCGCAGCAAATCGCTTATAACGGATTGAACGGTCAGGCTGGGTCCAGCGTCGTCATGGCACCGAAAACGGGTGATTTGTTAGTAGCTGCTAGTTCACCAAGCTTTGATCCGAATAAAATGACTAACGGCATCAGTCAATCAGATTATGATTCCTATAATAACGATAAAAATCAGCCTTTCATGAGCCGTTTCGCTACAGGTTATGCGCCTGGTTCAACCTTTAAAACCATCACAGCAGCAATTGGTTTAGACTCGGGCACCTTGAATCCGGATGAAGAATTAGCAATCAATGGTTTAAAATGGCAAAAAGACAGTTCATGGGGCTCCTATCAAGTTACGCGGGTATCTGATGTCAGTCCTGTCAATTTACGGACAGCATTAGTCTATTCGGACAACATCTATATGGCTCAAGAGACGTTGAAAATGGGAGAAAAAACTTTCCGTGCGGGTCTAGATAAATTCGAATTTGGAAAAGATTTTGATTTGCCGATCGCAATGAATAAGTCGCAGATCTCAAATGAAAAGAGTTTTAATTCCGAGATCCTATTAGCGGATACAGGCTATGGGCAAGGGCAATTGCTATTGAGTCCAATTCAGCAAATTACCGCTTATTCAGTTTTTCCAAATAAGGGAACGATGGTTTATCCTAAACTGATCGCAGACAAAGAGACAAAGGACAAAAAAGAAGTAATCAAAACAAGCTCAGCGGAAACGGTCGCTAATGACATGCAGGCGGTGGTTAGTGACGAAAACGGTACTGCTCACAGTTTAGCAGCTTTAAATATCCCACTTGCTGCCAAAACAGGAACGGCAGAAATCAAACAAAAACAAGATGAAAAAGGGCAAGAAAATAGTTTTTTATATGCTTTCGACACAGAAAAGCAAAATTATTCAGTCGTTGAATTCCTTGAAAATAAGCCAGAGGGAACTTCAGCAACTGACCTATCGAAAGACTTGTTAACCTACTTGAATCAAACGTATCAATAAAATACTTGTCTGAAAAGCCGTTGCTTGGTAATATAACCAAGAAGGACGGTGTCTTATGAACAAGCGACAACGAAAAAAACAAGCATACAAACAATACATTCGGGCTATTTTTGAAGGCTACGAAACGATGCTGGAAGATTCCAGTATCAAAGAATTGCATTTCAGTTATTTGAAGGAAACGACTTACTTGGAACGCGACGATCAAGATAAGATTCATTTTACGACCAAAGAAAAATAGTTGTATTTGAACTTCTCAACAGAATTTGTTGGGAAGTTTTTTTAAACCATAGAAGACCAATTTTTACCTCCAACTTAAGACCGAGAAAAAGCTTAAGAGATTCTAAGTTTAGTAAATAAATAGTTAAGCAAAAGTGTTCTGAGTTAGCAAAAGAACCCAAATCGGCTAAAATGAGGATATCAAGAAACAGGAGGCAATATTATGAAATTTCATAAATACATTTTACTAACAGGATTAGGTCTGGCACTAGGAGCTGGATTGCTGAGCAGTACGAACGCTCATGCTGATTCAGAGGACGGAGCAATCAACGAACGGTGGGGGAAGCCGACGTTTGTCGCCGGAACTGGCTTGAATCAAACACAACTAGATGAAACCATGAATAAATTAGGAATCAATCAAGACAGTGTAAAGATGGAAAAAGCGACTGGCGCTGACTTGGTAAAATACTTAGGCTACGGCAGCGGTGATGACAGTGTTATGTTGAGTTCTGTCGTGGTGAATCGCGAAGATCAGGGAAAAGGGATCAATGTTAAAATTCTGACACCACAAAATATTACCCAAATCACTGCTGATCAATACAAAAATCCTTTAGTTACTGCCGGTATTACTGATGCAACAGTGAAGGTGGCCAGTGTCGTAAAAGTAACAGGTGAAAGTGCTTTGACTGGTGTTTATAAAGCTTTTGAATCAAATGGTGAAACTGTCGATCCAGAGCGAGCACAATTAGCTCAAACTGAACTTGATACGACATCAGATGTTTCGCAATCGGTTGTCAATAAAGCGAATGAACAGAGCCAAAATCAAAACTTGTCTGACAGTGAAAAAGAAAAAGCAGATGAAGCATATAAAGCGCAATTGAATCAAACGTTGGTTGATATTAAGAAAGAGTTAGCTGATCTCAAAGAAAAACAAGGAGAATTGGCAACTAAAGATGACGTCGAAAAAATTGTTAACGACGCATTGGAAAAAAATAATTTATCACAATATGTTACAAAAGATGATATCAGTAAATTAGTTACCTTAGCACAACAGTATCAAACGACTGATGGTGTATTAGACAAAGAATCTATTGAGCAGCTAGACAAAATCAGCAGCGACTTCAAGGGAACTGTCAATAAAGTATCCGATCAATTAGGAAAATTCGGTGATTCACTGAAAGGTACTTTAGAAGAGAATCAAGGATTTTTTGCAAACTTATGGCAGCAAGTTAAAGACTTTTTTAGCGGATTAACAAATTAATCAAAAAGATTGTGTCATATTTTCAGATAGACACAATCTTTTTTTACTTCCTCCAACAGTTTATGCTTATCATTATGACTCCACTGGGGTAAAATAGAGGAGTGGTGTCTAATTCTCAAGGAGATATGATAATATTTTTATCTTTCCAAGAGTAAGATCAATAATAATTATGGTAATATTTATTATATAGTTAACTATTAAAATGAAGGAGGGTCTTAGATGGAGACTCCAGAAAAACAGGAAGAACTTCATACTGAAACATCATTTGATTCAGTGAAGGAATCTGCTTCTGATGTGTTAGGTGGGTTGATGGGGCAGATCAAACGGTTGGAAGAAGCAATGAAGGAAGAGCGTATGGGCGACGTGTACCAGATCTATTGGAATGAATTGCCCGCTTCAATCCAACAATCCAGCAATGCGAATCACGAAATCGATAATTTTTTGACAAGCAAATTGGATCAAGAAATTCAAAGGACGTTCCCATTTATGATCATGCGGGATATCATTTCACCAATTCTAATCAATTACCAAATCGGTAGCTATTACCGCGAACGTTCGGTATTGCAGGTGGATGCGACACAACCAACTATAAAAATATTACCTGAAATTCGTGATCAATGGGAAAGGGTCATAAAAGGCGAATATAAAGAAAAATTATCAGAGCTGCAAGACCAGCAAGATAATTTTGATGCGAAGACGATTGCGGCTCAATCGGAATTGCGGGAAATAAATGGAAAAATCGCTCATCAAGAAAAGCTGAAGGCGGATTTGGAAGAAACGAAAACTTTTATGAACCGCAAAAAAATCGAAGAAGAAGTCGAAGTGATTGACGGTAAGTTGAAAGAGCTGAAGAAACAACGTAATGAATGGACACCTTTTGTTGGGGATCAGTTGTCTGGCGAATCACAAAAAATTGCTTTAGAAAGTAAAATTGCCAGTCTTGAGTTAGAGCAAGCAGTTGCATTGAAGGAATTGCGCTTGATCAAAAAAAGGTTCGGCGGTTTAGAAGAAATGGATGCCGCACTTGAGATTTTTATCAAGGATTTTTTAAACAGGGGGGCGGAGTAAATGACCGAAGAGAAGAACAAAATCAATCAAATCTACGATGCACTGGTCGAGTCAGAAGAACCAAGTTTAAACATTCGCGAAAAAGAAATTCTTCACCCCGAAGAACCAATGGAAGAATCAATTGAAACTTTTAAGGCGGTACCATCAGCTAAACCAGTCAGTGATCCTTCACTAACCTACTATGATAATCGGAATGAAAATTATCAAGATCTGCTGCGCTTGATTGAGGATGCCGAAAAAGAGATTGCTGATCTGAAATTTAGAAAAGTTTTGATGGAATCTGATTTTCCAACATTGCTGGATTACTTTAAGAAAATTTTTGTTGATGAAGAGTTTTCAATCTCCGCCATCGCAAAAGGAGCTTTGCTGGAATATTTTACATTTGAATTGATCAAACCGCTAGAAAACTACGGGTTGCATCTTTCAACGAATGATTTTTCTACTTGGGAAAGCAAACATTTTAACCTTTCTTATCGATTAACAAGTGCGAATGTCATTAATTTTAGTTTCATGATGCCAACCTCAGATGGTAAATTCCGTAATGAAAAGATCAAACTGATGGAAGTCTATCCAGAATCGATGACTGTAACAGTTCTGAACGACGCCGTTTTAACCTTGCTTAAGGATTGCTATAATAAGCATATCTATACTAGCGGTCAAAATTCTATGTTCAGTCGTGAAATGAATGACGTGATGGCCCACATGAAGGAGTTAGGGTTTGATTTTGATGACAACCTTCTGGACAACAGCAAGCCTTTAGACCTGTCAGTAGACCTTCATCACAAAACACCAATCGATGTATTGGACAAAATCTTTATTACGACAATGAATAATGACAATTACGACTTCAAGAAAGTCGGAGAAAACAGCTATCTGGTCGCTTTAGATGGTAATCAGACGGTGACGATCGAACAAAGTTCTAAAGATGAATCCAGCAGCTTGAAATTGAATACAGATCGCAAAAATAGATCGCTGATCGAGTTCTTTGGCACATACCCTTTCTTAGTGCCGCTAACGATTACTAATGATTAATTATGAAACAACACCTGTTGCACCAAAGCTACTTGGTAAACAGGTGTTGTTTTCTTGAAGCTGAATACTGCAAAATATTTATCGACCGAATACGTGTATTCCAGATGTAGTTTTACTTAAAAAACTCACTCTTCATGTCTTGGGAATATACATTTCATACGCTGTTCTCTTTGAAAAAAATTAATTTTTCAAGCTTTTTTTGTAGGAAATCACGTTCACTCGTGAAACTCCGCAAATCCTATGATATACTTTGAAAGTTGATATGAAAGAAGTATCAAGTTTACCATGTTTGAAAGAGGGTAGAGATTGTGTGTGGAATAGTAGGATTTATTGACCGTTCAAATACAACGCAAAAAGAACAAATTGTTAAAAATATGATGGATACGATTGTACATCGCGGACCTAATAGTGCAGGACAATTTATTGATGAGGGAGCTGCTTTAGGCTTTCGTCGTTTGAGTATCATTGACCTAGAAGGTGGAACGCAACCAATCAAGAATGAAGATGGTACCAAAATTATTACCTTTAACGGAGAAATATATAATTACCAAACCATTCGTGAAGATTTGATCGCTAAGGGGCATATTTTCACCACTCATGCGGATACTGAAGTACTATTGCATGGCTATGAAGAATACGGCCTTGACTTATTACAAAAAATCCGTGGGATGTTCGCATTTGTAATCTGGGATACAAAAAAACAAGAATTATTCGGCGCTCGTGACCATTTTGGAATCAAGCCGCTTTATTATACAATGATGAACGGTACTTTTATGTATGGTTCGGAAATCAAGAGTTTTCTGCAACACCCAAATTTTGTCAAAGAATTGAATAAGGAAGCATTGAAACCATATATGACTTTCCAATATTCAGCCTTAGACGAAACATTCTTTAAAAATGTGTACCGCATTAAAGAGGGACATTACTTTACCTACAAAGATGGCAAATTAGACATCCAACAATACTGGGATGTAAAAGAACAAGAAACAACTATGACGCTGGAAGAAACGGTCGACTTGATTGATGATACTGTAGTGAAATCAGTCGAAGCTCATCGGATCGCTGATGTTGAAGTCGGTTCATTCTTATCATCAGGGGTTGATTCTAGTTATGTTACAGCCGTATTGCGTCCTGAGCATTCTTACTCGATCGGCTTTGGCGATAAAACTTATAATGAATCAATTGAAGCGAAGAAACTAGCCGATTTGATCGACTTGAACAATACCTCTCGTGTGGTTACTGGAGACGAAGCTTTTGAATACTTCCCATTGATCCAATATCACTTAGATGAGCCGGATTCAAACCCTTCATGTGTTCCGCTATATTTCTTAACTGAACTTGCCAGCCGGGATGTACGTGTCGCACTAAGTGGTGAGGGGGCTGACGAATTATTTGCCGGCTATCAAGCCTATGGTATGAATACAAAATCAAAAGCTGTTAAAGTTGTTGCCGAAGGTTTGAAAAAACTGCCCAAAAATATGCGTTATTCAATCGCAAAAGGTTTGAAGGGTAAAACCTTCAAAGGAGCCTTGCATTTGTATACTTCATTGGCTCCAGCAGAAGAATTCTTTATCGGACAGGCAAAAGTCTTTGAAGAAGATGAAGCTGTTGATTATCTGCAGCCTGAATTTCAACAGAGTCCTACGATCAAAGATATTGTAGATGTCCATTATGAAAAAGTTCAGGATATGTCTGAAATCAAAAAAATGCAATATTTGGATATGCATCAATGGATGCCGAAAGATATCCTATTGAAGGCTGATAAATTAGCAATGGCTAATTCATTAGAAGTTCGTGTACCATTGTTAGACAAGGAAATGATGAAGGTATCTGAAATCGTTCCTACCAAATATTTGATTAATGCAGAAAATACGAAATTTGCATTCCGTCAAGCTGCAGCACGGCATTTACCTGAAGAATGGTATAACCGTGAAAAACTTGGCTTCCCAGTGCCGATCAAAGATTGGTTGCGCGAAGAGAAATTTTATCAGATTGTTCGTGATGTATTCACGCAAGATTTCGTCAACGAATTCTTTGATCAAGAGAAGATCGTAAAACTATTGGATGATAACTTTGCGGGAGCAGTCGATGGTCGTCGTAAAATTTGGACAATTTATACCTTCTTGACTTGGTACCAAGTTTACTTTATCAATGATGGGGTAAAACCAGTACCAGCCACGATCGCGTAAAATTTTATTTAGAATTGACAAATGTAAAAGGTCACGTTAGACTATTACTAAGGAAACTTAACAAAAATTATGAGGTGTCTTGGTGAGTGTAGATATTTAATTTGGAGTAACTAGATAGCGAAAATGGACTGTAAACACAGGTTTATTTCGCATGCCAAATTAGATGATACCTATCAAAGCTGATGAATTCGAAGTCAAGCTGTGAAGAGGAATCTTCACAGCTTTTTTGCGAGTTCCACTATGCGCTTTAGCGCATCTAGTGGAAACGTATGCGTACAACTTTTTCGTCAAAAAAAGTTGATTCTTATGAGTGAGCTAGCTGTCAGGCATTTTAAACTTCTAACATGTTTGACGAAGACGTATGCACCTAGAATTCATAATCTGATATTTCTTGTTAAGTTCCCCCGGCCTCGATAGGTATCTTTTCAGATTGAAAGGAAGAGACCATGAATAACGAAACTTTTATTAAAACACAATTTAACGATATTAAACTACAACTAAGCAGTTATGCAATCAGCAGTTTTGGAAAAAAATTAATCGCTGCTACCAAACCTCATTCAAAACTGTCAGTAGTAGAAAAACGACTCACAGAGACGACTGAGGCAAAACAATTATTAGATAGTAACTTGCATGTTCCATTTATGGGGTTGCAAAGTATCGAACATATTACGAACCAACTTGAAAAAGGGTTTGTCTTAACACCGCAAGAATTATTAGAATACGCGGATTTCTTGCGCAGCCTGCGCTTGATTCAACAGTTCTTCGAGAAAAATCAAAGTATCGCACCGACATTGAATCGTTACGGTCAAGGATTAAATGACTTCAATGAGATCGAAGCTGAAATCTATCAAGTAATTCGAAACGGAAGAATCATTGACGATGCCAGCCGCGAATTACGTCGAGCACGTCGAGACATTGCTGAGACACAAGACAAGATACAAGAATTATTGAAGAAATTCATCCGGCAAAATAAGGAAAAATTGCAAGAAGCGATCATCACTAAACGAAATGATATTTTCACTGTGCCGATCAAAGCGGCTTACAAGAAGCAAATCAAAGGAACGATCGTTGAACTATCTAGTAAAGGCACTACTGCATATATTGAACCTAGCAATGTTAGCCGCTGGAATGAGCAATTAGCTTATCATAAGATGGTTGAAGAAGCAGAGGTATATCAAATCTTGGCCACGTTAACAGGTTTATTAGCAGAAGCATTGCCGCTGATCCAACAAAACATCGAAATCATTGCTGAATTTGATCATATTTTTGCTCGCGGAAAGTTTAGTCGTGAGTTGAAAGGAATTACGCCAGAGATAAATGCAGATGGTTATATACATCTAGTAGCTGCGACCCATCCATTGATTGAAAATGCTGTACCGCTTGATCTGACAATTGGTGACGAGTACCGCGGATTGACGATCACTGGACCAAACGCTGGCGGAAAGACAGTTGTGCTGAAAACAGTCGCCCTAATGTCATTGATGACTATGATCGGCCTACAAATTCCTGCAAAACAAGGAACAGAGATCGCGATTTTTGATCAGATTTTTGTAGATATCGGCGACGCTCAAAGCATTGAGAATGCCTTGAGTACCTTTTCCGGTCATATGCAGAACATTTCGGATATCTTGCGACAAACAAGCAAGAATAGTCTGATTTTATTGGATGAATTGGGCAGCGGTACTGAACCAAATGAAGGAGCAGCACTAGCAATTGCGATCATGGAGGAGTTTTATCAAAAAGGCAGTATCTTGATCACTACGACGCATTACGGTGAAATCAAACGATTTGCCGAACAGCATCCAGATTTCATTACTGCTGCTATGGATTTTGACGCTGAGCATCTGACACCGAAGTATCGCTTACTAATTGGCCAAACAGGTGAAAGTAACGCGTTATGGATTGCAAAAAAAATGGCGATTTCTGAGCAGATCATTACTAAAGCGCAGAATTATTTTACTGATCGCAATTACAGTCTAGAGAAGAAAATCTTTAAAAAGAAAATGAAAAAACAGCTAACTGAAGCTGTTGAAATGACTTATTTCAAAGGGGATAAAATTTTCTTATTAGAACAACAAAAATCTGCGCTCGTCTATCAGGAGGTACCATTCACTGACAATGTAACAGTATTCCTAGAAGATCAATTTATTGAAGTTCCAAAACGACGAATCAAACTTGAATTCCGTGCATCTGAGCTTTATCCAGCGGATTATGAGATTGAAAACTTATTTGAAGATTTCCATATTCGAAAAGAACGTCGCGATATCGATCGCGGATCGAAAAAAGCACAACGCAAATTAAGAAAAGAAGCCATAAACAGAAGACAAGATTAAAAAACTCCTCCAGTAAAAACGCTGGAGGAGTTTTTGATTATTCATATTGTTGATATGTTTTAGTTTTATACAAACCAACAGTTGACTTCTGGTTGTTTTCACTATATAAGCTTGAAGACCGCGAGCCTTTTTGCCCTTCGATTTCCTCTAAACGAGCTTTTTGATCACGATAATCAAATGAACTCGGATCGATCGGATCTAATCCACTGTCTTGATAATACCGCAGCAGATCACTATTCGTAATCTTATCAGAGGTGATCAATTGTTGATCAACATCCTGATTTAATTCAACGAAAAGCTGCTCTTGTTCAGGTGTTGGCTCGTCAATGACTTGAGCTGTTTGATTGTCATACATTTTTCCACCATAGAAGGTGTATTGCGGTGTAACAAAGTCACCATCGCGGAAGGCTACGACTTGCTTATGCTCAGATGAAAATAGATCTTGTCCCAACTGCAGATATTTCTTCGAGTCAATCCCTAATAAATGAAGCAGAGTAGGGAGGGCATCGACTTGTCCGCCATAAGTGTGATTGACACCGCCATTCGTTGCACCTGGTACATGAATCATAAATGGCACTCGCTGCAATTGAGCATTATCGAAATCAGTCCAACTGTCGGAATCTTTTCCGAGCAGCGGAGCCAGTTCTCGATTCCGTGTATTAGAGATTCCGTAGTGATCGCCGTACAGGACAAAGATTGAATTATCATAAAGTCCACTGGCCTTCATATAATCAAAGAATTCCTTTAAAGCTGTATCCAAATAGTTAGCCGTAGCAAAATATCCATTAATCGTTTCATCTTTGGTATTCGCTAACGGGAATCCATCTTCTTCATTTTTGAAACGAGAATACGGATAGTGATTCGAAACTGTAATGAACTTCGCGTAAAACGGCTGTTGTAGACGCTCCAAGTACTGAACAGACTGACTCAAGAATGGTTTATCATGCATACCGTATTGGAACGAGTTGTCATCATTAATATCGTAATAGGAAGAATCAAAGAAATAATCAAAGCCTAAATGTTTATAGGTCTTGTCGCGATTCCAAAATGAAGCTGAATGTCCATGAAACACTGCTGAGGTATAACCAGCTTTTTGATTCAAGATATTCGGCGCTGCCTCAAAGGTATTTTTATCGCCCATTTGGGTGAACAATGCTCCTTGATTCAAACCAAATAGTGAGTTTTCCATTAGTGTTTCAGCATCGGATGTTTTACCAGCTTTGACTTGATGAAAGAAGTTATCAAAACTATAAGTACTTTCGCCATGATACAAGCTATTTAAAAATGGTGTTACTGTATGTTTTTCACCATTTTCATCTGGTAGCTGATAGTCAATTAAGAACTGCTGGAAGCTTTCCAAATGAATGTAGACCACATTTTTTCCCTTTGCAATACCGAACATTGAATCATTTGGCTCAGCATAGTGATCCTTGACATAGCTTTCCACTTCTTTCAAATCGTTGGGACTTGCTTCAGCGCGAATTTGGTTGTTTTGATACGTCTGATAACTATCATAAACAGTAAATGCATTCACGCCGAGATATTTCACCAAATTTTCTCGGGAAAATTGTCTGCTTAATAAGCCGGATCGGTCAATCTCAGCCAGGAATATATTTCCGCTACTGATCAACAAGGAAAGGGCAGACAAAGCAGCTGCTTGTCGAAACCGAGGGTACTTATCGTCCAATGGGATGTTCTTTCTGAATAGAAGAATCGGAATAATCAACAGATCTAGGATATAGACAATATCGTACCAACGGAACAATCTTACAGCACTTTCACCTAAACCCGTTGAAACTTGGCCAGCACCCAGCATCGTATTTATCGTAATAAAATCAGTAAATTCGCGATAATATACTGCATTCGAAAAGAGCCAGATCGTCAGCAAACCATAGATGACAAATAGAGTCGTGTACGCCACCTTTGAGCGTTTAATAAAAAGCCCGATACAAAGCAGCAGCATTGAAACACTCAGAGGATTGATTAATAGAATGAATAATTGCATTGGACTCTGAATTCCTAAATGAAAATCGACTACATACGCGAACATATTTTTCAGCCAAAGTAGGCCCATTAGCAGGCTGAAGAAGCCAATCCTAGTTTTAATGAAGTCTTTATATTTTTTTAAATGAGACATTTTCATGCTCCTTAAACTTATTTTTCATATACTTAAATAGTTTATCGGTTTTTTTAAGGAAGGTCAAACTGATTAGTGTGAGAATCGCTGATATACCAGCTTTTCTATTAGTTATCTAATAGAATATAAATAATTCTTAATAAACACAGGTGATGAGCTAAAATGATTCTTATTTAACCTAGAAGTTGTCTTTACTGCTGAATCATTTCTTGAATGCTATAATTACAAAAAATGAAAAGAGGAATGACCCATGCCATTAATGGAAATCGATATGATCAAAGGACGCTCTGAAGATGAAATCAAGCAAATTTTAGATATTTCATACCAGGTAATGCTAAAGGCCTTTCATGCACCAAATGGAGATCGCTATCAACTAGTTACTCAACATGAGCCCTACGAAATGCAAATCCTTGATACGGGACTAGGTTTTGAACGAACGGATCAAGTAATTGTCTTCAGTTTAGTAACACGTCCGCGAACTACTGAGGAAAAACAAAACTTTTATTCAGAACTAGTCAAAGAATTAAACGAACAATTAGGTATTCGTATTGAAGATATCATGATCACTCTTACAGTGAACACTGATGAAGATTGGAGCTTTGGTTTTGGACGTGCGCAGTTCTTGACCGGAGAGTTATAAGAATTAAGATATCTGAGGTGGGGAATTATGAAAAAAATCATTATCGCAGCAATGTGTCTATTTATTTTTAGTGGCTGTCAGCTCAATCAAAAAAATAATGAATCAGTGGATACTTCTTCGATAAATCAATCTAGCTCGAGAACATCTGACACATCTAGTATAAAACAGACGAAGGAGGAGAGTACTGTGACTTATCCGTCAGGAAGTTTGCTGCAAGCGGCTTCAGCAAACGATCTAAAAAAAGCAGAGGAGATTCTTAAAGATAAATCGTATCAAATAGATGAAGTGAACGAAAAAGCGGAAACGCCTTTAATGATCGCTGTTCATAATAATCAAATTGAACTCGCTAAAAAGTTGATTGATGCCGGTGCAAATGTTAATCAACAAGATAATATTCAGGATAGCCCATATTTGTTTGCGGGAGCTGAAGGACGAACGGATATTTTATCCTATATGTTAGCGAAAAGTACGCCAAATCAAGCAATTACGAACCGCTTTGGCGGAAATGCGTTGATTCCCGCAGCAGAAAAAGGTCATCTCGAAAATGTAAAAATTCTTTTAATGGATGGTCAAGTAAATATCAATCATCAAAATGATTACGGCTATACAGCGTTAATTGAAGCTGTTGCATTAAGAGACGGTTCGCAAGTTTACCAAGATATAGTCGCTGAATTACTTAATCACGGCGCAGATCCAAACATTGTCGATAATTATGGAAAATCAGCAAAAGATTATGCGAATGAACTTGGTTATGGAAACATTTCTAAGATGTTGCAAGAAAAAGCATAGATAAAAAGGTAGAAACACAAATAAGGAGCTTAACAATAGCTCCTTTAAATTTTTATTTTAGTTTACATAATATACATTAACAAAAGCTACATAGTTAAAAACATTCCGATTATCACTTTAAATCGGATGATCTTTGTATTAATCTTAGCTTACTTAATTTATCTGAATTTATATATTATTCCTCAGATTTTGTTTAAAATTCATTACGCATATTCTTTTTATCTTCACTCAGAGATTGATTTTTCAATTGATAAACTGAATGATCCTTTAACAATCCATTTTGATTACGCTGATAGCTAAATTCGTATGTAAAACCATTTTTTTCAAGTATTTTTTTTGATGCAATGTTCTCAGGAATAAATTGCGCAACGATTTGCAGCAAATTGAAATTATCAAATGCTAAATCGATGATCTGCTGAACAATTTTGGTTCCATAGCTTAAGCCTTGATAGTCTTTTTTTACAATGTATGCGATTTCATTTAATGTAGCTGAATTAATTGTGGTTTTGATGATACCAGCAATTCCCAGTATTCTTTTATTATCAGCTTCTTCAACAATGAAATAGCTATAGCCGTAACTGTCATATTGCTGAATGATTTTATTAATCCACCCTTTTACTTCAAGATCACAATAAGTTTTTCCCCAACCAAGCTTCATTAGTTCTTCATCCTGAAGAATACTTTTTAGAAAATCAAAATCATCAAGGGATATTTTTTTGAAAATGAACGGGTCCTTTTCAAACATACTTCACTCTCCTATTATCTATTTAAAGTCTGGATGAGATGATAAATCTCTACCATATCCGCAGCTAAATAGTCTGCGGCGCTTTGGTCGATTACTGCACGTGTCTCTTCATAAGCAATTGTTGGGATACCTGCTGCCTTTGAAGCGCTAATTCCGTAAAATGAGTCTTCAATTGCTATCGCCTCATTTGGTTTCACAGCTAATTTTTTTAATGTGTTTAGATAAATGGCTGGATTTGGTTTGCTTTCCTCAACAAATTCTCCGCTGTAAATTACATCAAAGTAATCTTTAATCTCGCAGGATTCCAAAACTTCGAGGATATGCTCATGTGTTGAAGATGAAGCGACCGCTAGCAAAATATTATTGACTTTGGCCCAATTCAAGATCAAATGAATATCTTTGCGGAATAGCTGCTGGTAATTGATTGATTTATAAGCAGTCTCATTATACGCTTCAAACCGATCCTTAATATCTGTCAATGTATCATTGCTGCCGATAAATTTTCTTAGCGTTCGATAAAGCATCTCATATGATTGACCGATCAATTCGCTAAAATCAGTCTCATGTGTATTAATCGCGGGATTTTCTTTTTTTATAAACTCTTGCTGGATTCTGAAATCTTGATACTCTGTATCAACGATAACTCCGTCCATATCAAAAACAATTGCTTTGATCATTAATGCCTCCCCCTTTACCTATCTATGAAATGAATTATTGCAAAGCATTTGAGAAAAAGCAACTTACTTTATGATTGAAAACAAAAATAGCCAATCACGCTTTCCTTAAACGCAGTTGGCTATTTTTTGATTTTTCCGCGAAATGCTTTGATTTTATCAATAGTAATTACTTTCGATGAAGTTTCTGGATTCTTAGCTGCTTCTTCTTTTTGCTCTTCAACCAATTTGATTCCCCGATGCTCGGCACGAAAAATATTACGTTTAATTTCTTCGACTTGTGCCAGTTTGGCTATCGCATCTGGTTCATGCCGCAAAAGCTCTTTTGTTTTTCGCACATGGATGCGCTCAGTTATTTTTTCATCAAAATAACTAATGATAGCAAAATTGATCACTAAGGCAATTAAAAGAAAGTTATCGGTCACATTCGAGCCATTTAAATATCCGTTACTAAATAACCAAATAACAAAGCAAATCAAAGCGAGAAAACTGAAAACCTGATAAACTCTCAACACCTTCTCTTTTTCATTGCGGTCGGCGAATACTGGTTTGGCTTCGTAAAACAAAGCGAGATAAAGTCTTCGAGCTTCAGTAAACTCTGGCTGTGATTTTTTGGCTGTCTCCTGTGCTTCTTTCTTATCGAAGCCTTGCTCTTTTATATAATATTTCGTAATTTTCCTTTTTCTGATCATTTGAACCCCCTCTTCGATTCTAAGATCATGGATATTTTGAAGATTCATAAGACTTCTCCTTAATCACGGAATTCTCTGTTCGGCAGTCTCTATTTTATCATTAAGTTAGTAGAAAGACTAAGAAATTATTTAATATTTTTCGCCGTGTCTGAATTAAGAAAAGAGAAATCCACTCAGACTAGGATTCTCGTCGAGTGGACCATTTTTTTATATTTTCTTTACTGCTTCTTCGATGGGTGTTTCGCCATCTCCCATAAGACTTACTTTTTTTATAGTGTTATCTTGACTAAGTAATTCTGCTAAAACAGCTGCAACATTTTCAATCGAATTTTCTGATACTTCAGTGATGTCAGTAGTTATTTTTCCACTTCCTGGTATTTCTTTCAAGCTTCCTGGTTGAAGGATTGTATAGTCCAACTTCGTTTTATCAATCAGTCAATTATCAGAGAAAAATTTTGAGATGTTATAATCAGTTAGTGTTCCTCTCCATTTCTCAGGTTGTAAAGCAAATAATGAACTCAGGTGAATGTAGCGCTTGATTCCCTTCCGTTCGACAGCCTGCATCAGTTTAACAGCACCAAACAAATCTGTTTGTAGCAAATCCTTGCCTCTTGATCCAGCAACAAAATAAACTGCTTCGGCATCTGCCAATGTGTCTGCGATCTCGTCTATTGTGCCGTGAAGATCTAAATGAACTGGTGTAACTGATTCGCTTCCTGCAATATCTTTGTCACGACGTGCGCCTGCATAAATAGTATGACCTTTTTTTGACTAAGTTTTTGATTAGCTCTTCGCCCACTCTGCCAGTTGCTCCAACGATAAATATTTTCATGATAACGAGCCCCTTTCTCATTGGATATGCTACCGCATTTATTCTGAAGGAACAACTATTTTCACTTGGAATTGGATGAGATAGAAAACAACCAATTGGCTGTTTTCTTTTTATTTCGCAACTTTATAATAAGAATCATTAACAATATTGATTAGGAATGATAATCAAAAAAAAGCCCTCAATCTATTCTCTTTACGCTTAATGGCAATCAAAGAAATGAGGCACAAGCGAATATATTATAAGTGATTCAGCTTTATACACTCTAACATCGTTTTTGAAATCGAGCTTTTTCAATTATAAGAAAAAGGCATTAAATAGAATGAGGAGTTTTTCTATGACAAGAACAGCGTTAACTATCGCAGGTTCTGATACTTTAGCAGGCGGGGGTCTGCAATCAGACTTGAAAACATTTGAGAACCACCACTTATTTGGTTTGACCGCCATTACTTGTATTGCGGTAATAAAAGATGATCAGTTTAGAATTAATGATTTGCCCTCTAATCTTTTAAGTGACCAACTAGCTACCATTAAAGAAGGTCTTTCTTTGGATGGTATAAAGATCGGATTGGTGCATCAGCTAGACTCTCTTGAAATCGTTAAGGATTTTCTACGGGATTTTGTTGGACCAATTGTATTGGATCCAGTCATGGCTTTCAAAGAGACTGATCGTGTTTACAGCGCTACTTATCGAGCGAAATTAATCGAATTGTTTCCTTATGCTACAATCATTACTCCGAACTTAAAGGAAGCCGAAATCTTAAGTCAGCAAAAAATCAACAACCTAGCCGAGATGGAGCAAGCTGCTCAAAAGATCTTCGCCCTCGGCGCTAAATCCGTTGTTATAAAAGGTGGAGAAAGACTTTCCGGTGATCTGGCATCCGACCTATTCTACGATGGTGACCATTTTGAATACTTCTCCAAGCCAAAACTGACGAATGTATCGATCAATGGGGCTGGCTGTTCATTTGCTTCTGCTATTACATCAAATCTTATTTTAGGTAAGGATTTGCTTTCAGCAATTCATGATAGTAAAGAATATGTATATCAAGGAATTAAGAACGGAGTTGTTTTAAGCAATGGCGAAGGAAATGTTTGGTTTGGGGATAGCATAAAGACGGAGGTTAGGACATGAAAACAAGAGAAATGACAAAAATAGCAATGATGGTTGCATTAACTGTAACACTTTCGATCTTGTTTATCATCCCTATTCCAGCAACCAAGGGATTCGTGACATTATGTGAAGTTGGAATTTATGCCTCCGCTATGCTTTTTGGTCCAACTGGCGGCTTTCTAGTCGGTGCTTTAAGTGGCGGTTTAATTGATTTGATCTCTGGTTATCCTGAGTGGGCAATTTTTTCGATTATTATTCATGGTATCCAAGGATTGATTTTAGGTTATCTTTATAATAAGCATCCGAATAAAAAGGGTCTTACCTTTGGATTTATATTTGCTAGTCTCTTTATGATTATTGGTTATGCCTTAGCGACGGCCTTGCTATTCGGCTGGCCAGCAGGTTTGGCTTCATTGCCAAGCAATCTCGTTCAAAATATTTTCGGTATCGCGGTGACAGTCCCTCTTTTCCATGCTTTGCAGAGAGTCTTACGCCATCCTCAGTATAAATAGTAAATAGAAAGAAGTCATTCAAATGGAAAAAGAAAAAATTCAACAAGATCTAACAACGATCGTCAATGATGTGCTAAACGAAGCAAATCTCAAAGCCGGCGATGTTTTCGTACTCGGCTGTACCACAAGTGAAATTGTCGGCGGTACGATCGGTAAAAATTCTAGTCAAGAAGTCGGCCAATGGGTGATTGAGACATTGAAATCAATCCTTGATCCCCAAAAAATATATCTAGGTGTTCAGGGCTGTGAGCATATCAATCGGGCTGTAGTAGTTGAACGGGAGATTGCTGAGAAAAAAGATTGGGAAATCGTTTCAGTCAAGCCTGCATTGCATGCTGGGGGCTCTTGTTCCGTAGCTGCTTTTGAACAGTTCGCTGATCCCGTTGAAGTTGAGCATATCGTTGCACAAGCTGGAATTGATATCGGTGATACTTCAATTGGCATGCACGTAAAATATGTGCAGGTTCCTGTGCGCCCATCAATTAAGGAACTGGGCGGTGCGCATGTCACCGCTTTGCGGAGTCGACCAAAATATATTGGCGGTCCCCGCGCGACTTATTAGATCAATAATAATCATAAAGAAATTTCGATAAAAACTTTACAAAAAGAAAGCGAACGCCCGTATTTCTTTCCAAATAGGAAAGTGTATGGGCGTTCGCCTTTTTTATTTAAACGAACCGGGCGATTAGTTGTAGTAATTGCTGAGGCAATGTTGAGATATCTGAAATATCTACGAAGTTATTCTCACCATATAATGACCGCAGCTGTTCTTTGTCTTCGCCGATGGCACAAGCGATGAAAAGAATTCCTTTTCTCTCATAGTCAGCCAAAACATTCTGAATATCTTGCTTGGCTTTTTCTCCAGTATAATCCGGCAAGGCTTTCGGCTGTCCATCACTGATGGACAATAGTACTTTCGTATCAGCAGCTTGCTGGCTAAGTTTTTCCGCTAGCAAACGTAACGGAACACCGTCCCGATTGTTTTGCCGTGGTTTCATCGTAGAAAGTTTAGCTGCCATGAAATCATAGCTATCGTCGAATTCTTTATAAGAATAGATAGAAGTTTTTTCTCGTTGACTGAGATCGGCTGAATCGCCATAAAGCATTAAAGGGATACTTGTTTTTTCGGCAAACAAGCTTAGGGCTACAGCTGCTAACTTGGCATTTTGGATACGATCATCTCGTAACATTGAACCTGACTCATCGACTCTCACTGCCAATGCTAAAGACGGCTGTTCACTTGGTGGATTTTTCTTATCGAAATTCCGCAAATCGCCATAAGCAACGTGACTCGGGTTAAAGCGAGCGCCATAATACTTTCCGCTAGAAAAATCATTACTGACTTCTTTATTTAATAGATCGTTGATCACTCGACTCAGACTTTCAACCTCAGGTAGAACCTTTTGCGTCAACTCTTGCCCATTTTTGATGGCTGTCTCATTGATAACTGGCCGATGAAGGATTGTTCCTTCTTTTGCGTGGATCGTGTCCTTTAGAGTTTCACGAATCTCGCGATTGAGTTCTTTACGCTTGGATTTATCAATCTCGGTCATTTCGTCTAATGACATGGCTGATCCGATCTTGTCTTCTTCGTCCAGTGAAGCAGATGTACTTTCAGCTTCGGAATCGCTTCTGGTCGCTTCATCATCAATCGTTGCAGCTTCTGGCTGCTCTTCATTATTAGAAGTATCTTCAGTTAAGTCAGAATCTTCATTTTCAGTGGAAGTTTCTGTCTCCAATATTTCGCTTTTTAATGTAGCATTTTCAGCTTCTTCTAAAATATTACGTTGGTCTGCTTCAGCTTGACTAATTTTTCTGCCTTGATTAAATTTTTGCTGGTTCTTCACTTGTTGAAATTCTGTGAGCAGCCTACTTTGTTCTAGCGCGTCCTGTAGTATTTTCAGTTCAGTTTCATCAGTGGTCAATTTATACAAAACCTTCGGAAAAATGCTTTCTAAAGGATTTTGTCCTTGTTTCAAGCTATTTACCCAAAAGAAATATGAACGCATACCTGCGACCCCTTTAATCGCATTTGCTTTAGCTGTTTCATCCAACAACTGAATTATTTTCGCCATTACTTCTAGATAATCTCGATCAGTAAAGTTGGTTTTAGCAATTGCCCGGTCGATCATCACGTCAATTGTCGGAAGATCCATTTTTTCCGCATGCTGAACTCGATCACGTAAAGATTCATTCAAAGGTCGATTTCCTTGATAATTACGATTCGTTGTGATGATTACAACACAATCAGAATGACGGCGGATAATCCCTGTCGGTATGTTTAACAAACCATTTGGTTCCAAGGCTGAATTCAAAGCTACCAGTACTGAGGCATCGCGAATAACGGTTGGTTCCTGGATTTCCAGCAAATAACCTTTTTGCATTGCTCGAACGATCTCTGAAGGGTAAAACTTATATTCGACGATCGTTGAATTCTCATCCTGATCAATTCGCTCAATCAACTTACTTAAACGTTCTTTTGCTTCAAAAGCATCGATCTGAAAGTGATTTTCGATCACTGTGAGAACGTCTTGTAACGAGTCCGTCTGATAAATCGCTTCTAGTAATTCCTGATCATCGCTATCATCCGCCGTTACTACTGGCAATAGGGCACCAAACACATCTGTCTTATCCATATCAGCAAAACAAGTCACCTTAGTATATGGCAGCTGTAGATCATCAGACAAAGCTCGTGCAAGCTGCGTCTTGCCAGAACCAGCATCGCCTTCTAATAAGACATTCATAATCTTCATTTCTGGATCCAGCCAATTATTTTTTATCTCTGTCGCGATTCTCAGTTCTTCTTGACTTGTTTTATGACTAGCCGGCTTCCGCCAGATCATTTGCTCTTCAACTTTTGTAAATGTTCGTCCTTCTGTTACGACAAAAGGTTGATTCATCTTTGCTCACCTCCGAATATGACTTAATAACCTAGTTCATCTAAAAGACGTTTCAACGTACGATATCGTTGTGCGATCAAGTCCCCATCTTTATTCATCGTATCATTGAATAAAATGATATCTTCATCGATCTTTGGATTTTCGGTATCTACTTGAACTTCCATTCTACCGCCCTGCAAACCAATGATCTCTACTTTAGGGTTTTCTGGATCATAAAATTTTTTATAACGATAAGCATCTTGCAGGTAAATACTTGATTGCGCAACCAAAATCGCTAAATCTAAGATACGAGTGATTGGTAATTCCTCTGATTGACGTGACCACTTTTCACCAGTATGGCGCCAAACTTTTCCAGAAATATCGACACGTCCTCGATCATTCCATTGTGCCAAACCTAATGTTAGACCTTTTGCGTCACTATCCCATGCATGATGTCCATCAATTTTATCGTAATCTTCGACTAAGAAGACTGGTTTATGCTTCAAATTTGTTGGTATTTTCATATTTTGTTCCTCCTAGTTATGTTTACTAATTTAGTAAATTACTAAACTACTAATGAAAAAAGAATACGAAATAAAATCAATTTTTGCAACTAACTCCCATTAATGGTTTCATTTTTTTTAAGCCTCCAAAAAAAGTGATCTTTTCCTCGCGCGCATCGTCAAACTAAACTGCTCTATCCCAGTATTTGTTAAACATACGGTGTTTCATTTAAACGTTCAAAATGGGGCCAAATAAAACGAACAGGCATACACTTTCTGAATGGAAAGTAATATACCTGTTCGGCTTTCATTTCGTAATGTATTTTTATTAAATGCTTTACAATCAATTACTAAAACTATCTTGCGACTCCTAGTGCGATTGCTTTATCACCTAGATGAGTGCCGATTACTGGACCAAATGTTCCAACATCGATTGTTGCGTCTGGATATTTTTGACTTAGCTTATCATACTCTTGTTGAGCCAAATCAGGGTTATTGCCGTGAATTACAAAGATTCGCAAGTCATTATTATTTGCTAGACGGCGTTCTTCGATAATTTCTTCCGTGCGCTGCAAAGCTTTCTTCAATGAACGAATCTTTTCGGCTAAAACAATTTTGCCATCCTCAAAAGTAAGGATCGGTTTGATTTTTAATAATCCACCAATGATTGCTGCGCTATTCGTCAAACGTCCGCCGCGAACTAAGTTGTCTAGGTCATCAACTATGATATAAGCGTTGGTCGTATCACGAATTTCGTCAATCGCGCCTAAAACATCATCCAAAGATTTTCCTTCATCGCTCATTTCTAGTGCCTTTTCTACCATATAGCCCATCGGGACACTAGTTATTTTCGAATCGTAAGGAATGACTTGCAGTCCTTCGATATCTTCCTTTATGGCTGTCAACGTACGCACAAACCCAGAAATTCCTTCAGATAAATGAATACTGATAACAGTATCATAACCTTGTTCTTTGATTGAGCGATACAACTGGTAAACTTCTCCAAGTACTGGCTGTGAAGTTTTTGGGAAGTCTTTGCTATTTTTCAGCTTCTGATAAAACTCTTCATAACCGATATCTACACCTTCTTCAAAAGGCTGATCATCAATGATGACCGGAATTGGGATGATAAATAGATCTTTATGATTGCGTATGCGCTCATTCAGATAGGCGGTACTATCTGTCACAATCGCTAATTTCATAATCGCTTCCTCGTTTCAATCAAAATTTACAATAAGTATAATATAGCATATTCCTAGAATCATGGGAATCAAATTCCTATTACTTCCCTAAAAACTCTTGAGCAGCTTGTGCATTCTGGTTTGTATCAACGGCTAGAGCACTGCCGGCATTCGCTGTATCGATATAGGACCATGAGCCATCGACTGGCAAAGTCAAGCGGTCGATTCCCCCTACAGCTTTGGCGAAACCAAACAAATTAGCCAAAACAAAAGTATTTGGCATATCTGTCGACAAATACCCCCAGATTTTTCCTGCCGCATAAGGTCCTCTTAAAAGAACCAGCGGATTTTTTAGTTGACTGAAGACTGATTGCATCACTTGCTGCTGTCTCCGAACACGACCGAAGTCGCCTTCTTCATCCATCCGGAAACGAGCATAATTCAAAAGTGTGTGACCATTCATCCGCTGCGGTCCTTTAGTGATTGGTTCATCAATATAAGCGCTCATATCTTTTTCAGCATCAATCTGGACCCCTCGTGGAAATAGAGCGTCCACTCCTTTTTCGAAAGTCTGGAAATCCACCATTGCATAATAACGACAATCGATGCCAAAGTTCTCCTTCAAGGTTTGACGAACTAAATCAGCCCCGCCATAAGCATAAGCCGCATTCAGTTTATTTTCTCCGACACCTGGTATGTTAACGTACATGTCCCGCATGAAAGAAACTAATTTTGGTTTTCCTCGACCATCTACCTGCAGCACCATCATGGAATCTGATCGACCACTAATATTGTCACGTGTGTCACTACCTAAAAGCAAAATATTTTTTGTACCATTTTCTGACGCTGCTCCGTTAAATTCTTGGGTTTCCATTTTCGGCATCGAAGAATCATGTTTTGCAACAAAATTTCCCACACCAAAAGCAACTACAGAATAGCTTAAAAGCGTGATCAAAATCATGACTAGAATTCTTTTCCAACTGCGCTTTTTTTTGTTTTTTTGTTCATATGGATTCTTTGGTTTTTGTTTAAATGGATTTTTAAATGCAGGAAGTTTAAAATTGAATCGTTTTTTCTTTGGCTCCTGATAATGATCTTCATAGTAAAACTCTTCTTCAGGTTCTTGATACGTTTTTTGGGGTTCTTCGTAACTAGTTTCTTTGTACGTAGGTTTCTCTGGTTCTACCTGTTCATCTTTCTTCATCTCACGACGAAAGCCAAAAGGTTTTTTCTCTTCCTTCTGACTCTCTTCGTGAATCTTCTTATATTTATCCATCCGGCTCATAGTGCACCTCTTCATCTCGTTACTATTATTATTAAAATAGCAAATCATCTGGACTTTGTCTTATTTTTCACCAAAAAAATTAGAAAACCTTAACCACTAAGATTTTCTAACGTTTGGAATATAGGTAGGATAATTTCCGATCAGCGTGACCGTAAAGTTTTGCTCTTTAAATTGCTGCAAAACTTTTTGTAGTTTTCCAGCTTCTGGTGTTTCTAAATCAATAATAAAGAAGTATTCCCCCAGTTTAGTTTTTTGGGTACGAGATTCGATTTTAGTCAGATTGATTTTCTCTGACGCAAAATTTGCTAAACACTGATACAGCGCTCCTGGGTGATCGGCTGCCAGATCAAAAAGCACCGTTGCTTTATTTTTCCCCTGAATTAAGTTTCCTTCTACTGGAATTCCGCCTAACACCCAAAACCGCGTCTCATTCTCACCGATTGATTGGATATTTTCCTGCACGATTGTAAGTCCAAATTGTTCTGCCGCATCTCTTGAGCCAATTGCGGCATATCTTTTATCGGGATGATCGGCTACTTTTTGGGCACCTTGAGCAGTCGAGCCCATTTGTTCAATGTTAACAGTCGGGAAGTGATTCATTAAAAATACCTGTGATTGTGCCAAAGCTTGCTGGTGACTGCAGATCAATTCTGTTTCTTGCCAGCTATCCGCATGTGCAGGATGAACCATTAGCTGTTGTTGAATCGGCAAAACAATTTCAGCTTGAATCGTTGGCAGTGTTTGGAAAATCAAATCTAATGTTGGCAGCACAGAGCCTTCGATTGTATTTTCGATTGGAACGACACAATAATCTAGTGTTCCTTTTCTTTGTTCTTCTAGCAGTGCAGTCAAAGACTCATAAGGAAACAAAACACTGTCATCAAAAAAATTGGTTGCCGCACTGTAGGTGAATGACCCTCTAGGTCCTAAATAACCAACTTTCATTAGGATACGACCTCAACCTGTTGGATGATTTCGTTGACAATCTCCTTTGGTGTTTTCTCTGAAGTATCCACAGTAATTTTTGCAAGTTTCTCATAGAGTTTTTCTCTTGAAAAGAACAATCGTTTTAGATCGCCGTCATCATTTTTGATTGCTAGTGGTCGAATATTAATTTTATCTTCACGAATCCGTTTTACGAGAATGTTCGCGTCAGCTTTTAAATAAACCACCAGTTTATCTGATAGGACTTCTTGATTTTCTTTTTGCAAAATTACTCCACCACCAGTAGCGATGACTGAGTCCTCATTTAACGCTTCTTTCAAGAGATTAGTCTCATGCTCACGGAATGATGCTTCTCCATGATCATCAAAATAGTCGCTGATTGGTTGGCCGATTCGTTCGACTAAGACATCGTCCATATCTACTGAATGCGTGTTTAACGTAGTGGCAAGTTCTTTACTAATTGTTGTTTTTCCGGCTCCCATAAAACCGATCAAGACGATTGATTCCATAAAACATTCTCCTTTTTGAAGATACTTGTAATGTGCCATATACTATTTATACCAATGACTCGATTGATATTTCATTGTGAACAATTTTTAAAACAGCTAGATTAATGAGCTTAAATCAGTAAAAAAATCCGGATAAGAAATATTGATAGCTTCAGGATTGTTCAACTCGACACTCTCATCTGTTAGTAGAGCCGCAATCTGCAGCATCATTCCAATACGATGATCCCCGTGACTATCAACGACTCCTCCATGTAAAGGGGTTGGACCATGGATAATCATTCCATCGTCAGTTGCTTCAATGTTGGCTCCTAATTTGTTTAACTCCAGAGCAGTTGCGTCAATCCGATTCGTTTCCTTGACTTTCAGTTCTTGCGCATCGCGAATCACAGTTGTTCCTTCTGCTTGAGTTGCCGCTAAAGCAATGATTGGCAATTCATCAATCAAGCGTGGAATGATTTCCCCGCCGATCTCTGTACCTTTAAGTGCGGCTGTTTTAATTAACAGATCGGCTGCCTGATTTTTTTTATCTAATGCAACGTGTTGAATATCAGCCCCCATCTCCGCTAGAACATCTAAAATTCCAGTACGTGTTGGATTTACCCCGACATGATTCAATCGAAGGTCACTTTCTGGTAATAGAGTTGCTGCTACTAGGTAAAAGGCAGCGGAAGAGATATCGCCCGGAACAGTTACTTCCTGACCTGTTAACTTCTGTCCTCCGGATACTGTGATTGTTTTTTCTTCTACTAAAATTTCCCCGCCGAATTGTTTGATCATTTCTTCTGTATGATTGCGTGACTTTTCTTTCTCAATAATTGTGGTCAAACCATCGGCTTGTAATGCGGCCAACAAAATCGCGGATTTTACTTGCGCACTTGCGATTGTCATTTCATAAGTAATAGCAAATAGCTCGCTTCCATGCACTTCAATAGGTGGGAATTCACTTCCGGATTTTCCTTGAAGATTCCCTCCCATTTTTCGCAATGGTCCCATCACTCGTTCCATTGGACGGCGATTCAAAGACGCGTCTCCTGCGATTTTCGAATCAAATGGTTGTCCTGCTAAGATTCCTAGCACCAAACGTAGTGTAGTACCAGAGTTACCAGCATCTAGCATATTATTTGGCGCTTGAAGCTGTTCAAATCCTTTGCCTTCAACAATAATATCTGTGCCATCATCATGAACGGTGACACCAAGGGCTTTAAAAACAGCAACTGTACTCAGACAATCCTCAGCTCTCAAAAAATTATGAACAGTCGTCTTTCCATGACTAATTGCGCCGAACATGATACTGCGATGCGATATAGATTTATCTGCTGGGACAGTCAACTCTCCAGTTAATCCTGCTTTTGTTTTTAATAGTTTCATTTGTTCAACTCCTTCTGCGACAACGAAAATCCGCTTTTTCTATTAAAGCTTGCCCTTTTTCCAAGTCCGCTTGATTTTTAAATGAGAGCTCTAAAACACCAAAGATATCTTCACGAGTTTCTTGAATTTTTAAGTTTATAATTGAGATATTCGCTTCGCTGATGAGTGTCATCACTTTCGCAATTGCGCCTGCAATATCTGGAATATCAACATACAGATCATAGAACGCTGGAATGACACCACGATCTTTAGTTGGCAAATGATCACGAGAATGTTTAGCCTGACTGAAAAAGTCATAAATTGCTGGTTGATCTTCCTGCAATAAGCTTTCGTGTATCTTGGACATTTCAGCCTGCCATCCTGAAATTAATTCCAATAAGATCTCACGGTTTGTTAATAGGATATCCGTCCACATTTGCGGATCTGATGAAGCAATCCTTGTGATGTCACGGAACCCGCCGGCTGCAAGTTGTGTTGCTCGCGGGTGAGTTTCTGTTAACTGATCACTCATTTTTACCAAACCAGATGCCACGATGTGTGGTAAATGACTTAGCACACCAACGATTTCATCATGGGAGTCTGGTTCAATCACAACAAATTTTGCTCGCGTTGGTTCTAGCAGTTCGATTAAGGGTTCTACATCAGTTCCTTCAGGAGGTGTTAAAATATAGTAGGCTTCTTCAAAAAGATTTGGATTTCCCGCCTTAACCCCTGATTTATGGGATCCCGCCATTGGATGTCCGCCGATGAAGGTAAATGGCAATGTTTTCGCTAATCTCATAACCTCGTTTTTTGTACTCCCGGTATCAGTAACGATTACAGATTGCCGTAGCGGTAATCGCGCCAGTTCGTGTAAATAATGCAATGTTGATAGGACGGGTACGGCTAAAATAATGACATCCATCTCAGGTGCTCTTTCAATAGAAGCAATTTGATCCACCAGTCCGACTTCTTGAGCAATTTCTCGGGTTTCTTCTGAATAATCCCAGCCAAACAATTCGATAGATGGATGTTTGATTGCTCTGCAAAGTGAAGCACCGATTAAACCAAGTCCTAAGACGAACACTTTCTTTCTCATAGACGCACCCTCTCTCTTAAAAGTTTTTGATAGCTTGACGATATTCAGCTACTGCTTGCTGTAGCTCATCGATTGTATCTGATGAGAATTTTTCTAAAATTTCTTCCGCTAATACGGTTGCCACGACGTGTTCTGCTACCACTGAAGCAGCTGGAACGGCAGTACTATCTGAACGTTCAACACTAGCTTTGTAAGGTTCTTTCGTGTCGATGTCAACACTCATAAGTGGCTTGTATAATGTTGGGATTGGCTTCATGACACCGCGAACGATAATTTGCTCACCATTAGTCATCCCACCTTCAAATCCACCAAGATGATTGCTTGTTCGGCTGTAGCCTTCGTCCCAAACAATTTCATCCATGACTTTAGAGCCAGGTTGATGAGCTGCTTCAAATCCGATGCCGAATTCAACTCCTTTAAAGGCATTGATGCTTAGCATGATTTGTGCGATCTTGCCATCAAGCTTGCGATCCCATTGAACGTAGCTTCCTAGTCCTGCTGGTACGTTATCAGTTCGTACCTCCACAACTCCACCGATGGTATCTCCCGCTTTTTTGGTTTGATCGATCAATTCTTTGACGGATTCTTCTACCGTTACATCCACCATATTGACTTCAGAGACGGCTGTTTTAGCTTGGATTTCCTTAACACTTAGTTTTTCTGGTACAGTTGCTTCAATTCCGCCAAGTACTGCTACATGACTGACGATTTCGATGTCTACGGCAGCCAGTATTTGTTTAGCTAAGGCACCCACAGCAACCCGCATCGTTGTTTCTCTAGCAGATGACCGTTCCAATACATTTCGCAGATCACTGTGATGGTATTTCATGCCACCAACAAGATCAGCATGGCCTGGTCGTGGTTTTGCTACTCGCCGTAATTTCTCCGCTTTTTCTTCGACGGGTTCAACGGACATGACTTTCTGCCAATTTTTCCAGTCACGGTTTTCTACGATCATGGTAATTGGGGAGCCCAATGTCTTGCCGTGACGAACGCCAGATGTAATTCGAACTTGATCTTTTTCGATCTTCATACGCCCGCCGCGCCCGTAACCGCCTTGTCTGCGAGACAACTCTTGATTGATCGCTTCAACGGAAAGTGTAAGTCCGGCTGGAACACCTTCGATGATCGTCGTTAATTCTGGTCCATGAGATTCTCCAGCTGTTAAGTAACGCATAAACTACTTCCCTTCTACTAAAAAGTCTTTGATTTCTGTCATATTGATTTTCTGAATGTAGGCCTGTCCAATTTCTTTTAGTAAGATGATGTTCAAGCTATCTCCTCGTGCTTTTTTATCATGGGTGATCGCATTGAAATATTTTTCGGCTTCCCAAGGCTGGTACTCGTTTGGTAAGTGATATTTTTGATTCATCATCTTAATTTTTTCTGTCATTCCTACCGGAGATAGTCCTTTTTCTTCAGCTATTTGGGATATTTTTACCATTCCGATCGCCACAGCTTCTCCGTGGCTAATTACTCCATATCCTGCGGTATTTTCAATTGCATGTCCGATTGTGTGGCCGAAATTTAATAACAAACGCAAGCCATTATCAAATTCATCTTCCTCGACGACTGTTTTCTTCACCTGTAAAGCTTTTTGAATAATCGCTTCACTATGCTCCAGAAGATCTTGAATTCCTGTTAGTTTTTCAAGATCCTTCCATAGTGAAGCATCACTAATTGCACCACATTTGATGATTTCAGCAATTCCTTCTCGTACTCGTAATTCCGGCAAAGAGTTCAATGTTTCTGGGTCAATCAAAACGCCATCTGGTTGGGCAAAGGTGCCAATCATATTTTTGGCTTTACTAGAATTAACGGCTGTTTTCCCGCCAATACTCGAATCGACTTGAGCCAGTAAAGAGGTCGGAATTTGTACAAAAGCAATCCCTCGCATATAAGTTGATGCGACGAAACTAGCCAAATCTCCAACGACCCCACCACCCAATGCGATGATTGCATCGCTGCGGGTAAATTGGTTATCAGCTAAAAAATCATAAAGATTATTTGCCATCTCTAATGATTTGCTGCTTTCGCCAGCTGGAACCGTGTAATAACAAACCTCATATTCGGATAATTGTTGGCGAATTTTCTCACCGTAGATTGGAAAGACGTTTTCATCGCTGATGATGGCGATTTTTTTATTTTGCCAAAGTGAGGCAATCCATTCACCAACTGAATCTAAGCCGTGTCGTTTTACGATGATCTCATAGCTCTTATCTGGTAAAACAATTTCCATGAAGGTTTCCTCCCGACTAGATAAGTGACGTTTCTTTAGTTAACTCTTTGATTTTCTTCATCGCATCTACCATAATCTCAACTTCGCTCATCATTTGCAGGTAATTTTTCTCATTCAATGATTGTTCTCCATCTGACCAAGCGTGTAATGGGTCTGGATGAATCTCCACGATCATTCCATCTGCCCCAGCTGCAACTCCTGCCCGTGCCATCGGTGCAACTAGATCCCATACACCAGTACCATGACTTGGGTCAACAATGATTGGGAAGTGACTCAATTTCTTAATCAATGGAACAGCACTTAAATCAAACGTATTCCGAGTCGCCGTTTCGTAAGTCCGAATCCCGCGTTCAATGAAAATAATATTTGAATTTCCTTGAACTGCAATGTACTCCGCAGCGTTCAACCACTCTTGGATCGTACCTGAGATGCCCCGTTTTAATCCAATTGGTTTTCCGGTTTTACCAACTGCTTCTAAAAGACGGAAGTTTTGCATGTTGCGGGCACCGATTTGGATAATATCCGCGTATTGACAGACAACATCAATGTGGGCTTCATCCATCACCTCTGTGATTACTTTCAAGCCGTGAGCATCCGCAGCTTTACGCATGATTTTCAATCCTTCTTCGCCTAATCCTTGGAAAGCGTATGGAGAAGTCCGAGGTTTGTAAGCTCCGCCACGTAGAATTTGTGCGCCACCAGCTTTTGCCATCCGAGCAGTTTCCATGATTTGTTCTTCACCTTCAACCGAACAAGGACCAGCCATTGTTACAAAGCTGCCATCACCGATTTTTACACCATCTACATCAACAACTGTATCTTGTGGATGGAATTCTCTTGAGGTGATCTTGTAGGTATTTGAAATAGCTACTGCTCGTTCAACCACACTGTATGCTTGGAAAGGTACATTTTGAATAATTTTTGGATCACCTAGTAGACCAAGTACTAAACGATCTTTCCCATGATTGATTTGTACACCTAAACCCTCTTCTTTAATACGAGATAAGATAGGAGATAATTCTGATTCTTGAATCCCTTTTTTAATAATTAAGATCATAATAATAACTTCCTTCACTTTTTATTTTTTTAGTTCATTTTCCAATAACGGTTGGATTTGATCGACTGGCATTTCCTTGCCGGTCCATAATTCAAAAGACGCAGCTCCTTGGAATAGCAACATTCCTAAGCCGTTAACAGCAGTTGCTCCAGTCGCTTTTGCTGCTTTTAAGAGTTTTGTCTCGCCTGGATGATAAATGACATCGAACACCGGTAGGTCTTTTCTTAACATTGTGGCATCAGGTAACGGCATTTGATCTGTATTTGGCGCCATTCCAATGCTTGTTCCATTGACTAATAAGCTGCTTGCTGCTAAAGAGTCGGATAACTGCTGTTCATCTGCTAAGTCATGTAGCTGAATCTGACAATTTGTTTCCTCAGCGATTATTGCAAGCTTGGGTTCGATTTTTTGATAAAAATCATCTTTAATATTGAAAACATCAATTGCTTTTACACCATCGATTGCTGCTTGAGTGATGATCGCAGTTGCAGCACCACCAGCACCAAGAATCGTCATTCTTTTACCAATGATTTCAATACCGTTTTGTTTTAAACTTTTCATACACCCAATTCCATCGGTGATGTGTCCAATTAACTTCCCGTCTTGATTCACAATAGTATTGATTGCTCCGATCAAACGAGCAGCTTGACTAAGCTCATCCACATAGTTGATGGCTGCCATCTTGTGAGGCATCGATAAGTTAACTCCCAGCATTTCAAGATCACGAATGGCTTGAATGCTATCGCCAAGTCTCTCTGGCTGTACGTCAAAGCTCAGATAAACTGCATCCACCCCTGTTGCTTGAAACGCTGTTGTGTGCATGATTGGTGAAAAACTGTGTCTTGCAGGTAGTGCATACAATCCGGCTAATCGTGTCTTTCCTGAAATTTCATTCTCCATCTTTCCTCACTCCTTCATTATAAATAGTAGTCAACCTTCAATCAGCCATTTTGAAAACGAAAAAGGCCCACTGTAGAAAATCTACAATGAGCCTAGTCTCCCAAAATAATACCAAAGAAAAAGCCACTATAGATTTTCATCTATGTGGCATTAAGTCGAACTTAAAATCCTTAGCCATCATAGATACAAACTTGTTGTCGTTTGCATCCATGAATCATGAACACAAACCTATCTAAAATAGCTAAAGTAATAATTATTCAGTTGTGTGTGCGTACTCTTATTCGTATTCATAAAAATCGCTCCAAACTGATTTAAGATTGAACTTAGTATAGATTTGTTTTTCCGATAAGTCAACCCATTATTTTAATTTTCTGTAAAAAAAGTTTATTTACATTACTTCAGCTACTGTTTCGCCCTCTTCAAAAAGCAGGAATAAATCCGCTAACGTCATGCGCATTTTCTCTTCTCCGCTGATATCTTTAATGATCTCCCCTTTTTCCATCACGATCACGCGATCGCCGTAATGTAAAGCATCTTCCATTTTATGGGTGACCATCAAACAGGTTAGATTTTCTTCTTTAATCCGTTGATCCGTCAGCAGCATTAAATGTTTTGCCGTCTTAGGATCTAGCGCAGCTGTATGTTCATCAAGTAATAGTAAATCTGGTTTCGTGATCGTTGCCATCAACAAGCTTAAGGCCTGCCGCTGACCACCGGAAAGAAATCCTGTTGGCGTATCGAGATGATTTTCTAGTCCATTTCCAACTAATTTACACAATTCCCGATACATTTCTTTCTTCTGGTTGAGTTGACGTTGGCGTAATCGGCGCTTTTTACCGCGTTTCTCTGCTAGGCCTAAATTCTCTGCTACCGTTAGTCGCGGTGCAGTTCCCATTTTCGGATCTTGAAACACTCGGGATATTGATGTCGCTCGCTGCTCTTCAGAGAGTTTAGTCAAATCCTTCCCCATCACTGAGACCGTTCCGCTGTCTAATTGCAGACTGCCGGAAATGCTATTGAATAATGTGCTTTTTCCAGCACCATTCCCCCCTAAAACAGTGACGAATTCGCCGGGAGCAATCGCTAAATCAACATTATTCAAAATTTTCCGTTTGTCATTGATTCCATTGCTGATGGTTTTGTTTGCTTTTTTTACTTCAACTGCATTCATACGATCACTCCTCCTTCTCTAGCCCAGTCTTCAAATTCAATGCTTCTTTTAGACGAGGGATCATTAAGCAAAGTGCTAAAATGATTGAAGAGAAAATCTTCAAGTAAGTCGTGTCTAAACCAGCTTTGATGATGAGCAAGATCAATAATTGATAAATAATACTACCCAAAACAATAGCAACTAGTCGTTCAATGAAGGTTACTTCGCCATACAATACCTCACCAATGATGATAGAAGCTAATCCGATAACGATCACGCCGACTCCTTTACCAATATCTGCATAACCGTCATTTTGTGCAATCAACGCACCGGATAGAGCAATGACACCATTTGACAAAGTCAGACCGATCACCTTCATACGATCAGTATTGATACCGATTGAGCGAGCCATGTTTTCGTTATCACCAGTAGCGATATAAGCCTGTCCAAAATCGGTGAAGAAGAAAAATAGTAATAACGCGATGATGATTAAAATTGCGATCAAGCCTAACAAGACGATATCAAAATGGTCTGGTAAGTTTAAACTTGTAAAGAAATCTTGAATTTTAGGCTGCTTAAGTAATGAAAGGTTAGGTGTTTGCATGATGAACAGCATCACCGAGTTCAGTCCCGACATGACTAGAATTCCAGCTAAAATGACCGGGATTTTTCCTTTTGTATAAAGCATGCCGGTAATAAAACCGGCGCACATTCCTGCAACAATTCCTAAAAGAGTTGCAAGAAACGGAGATACGCCATTAGTGATGGCAGTCACGCAGACTGCACCACCTAATGGGAACGAACCTTCTGTTGTCATATCCGGGAAATTTAAGATTCGGTACGTCATGAAAATTCCCAAACCTAAGATTCCCCATAAAAATCCTTGTCCTATCGCTGAAATTACCATCTGTCTACTCCCCTTTAACTACTTCTGCTTTCTCTTTAATTTTTTCTGGAATCGTGATACCTAATTCCTTAGCTTTGTCTTCATTAATAATCATATCACCATAATCAATTACATTAACTGGAGTGTCTGATGGGTTAGATTTACCGCTTAAAACATCAGCAGCCATTTTTCCAGTTTCAACTCCCAAATCAAATTGATTTTGTCCAACTGTAGCGATTCCGCCTTCTTTAGCCATGTTGTCAACAGAGACAAATACTGGTTTTTTCGCTTTATCTGATTCGTTGATTAGCGTTTGAAACGCGCTGGCAATTGTATTGTCTTGCGGAATGTAAAGGTAATCGGCTTCCTGACAAGCTTGTTGTGTAATTTGAGCGATATCATTACTTGAACTGATTGCATATTTTTTAACCGTTAAGCCATCTTTTGTCGCCCGTTTTTCCGCTCGTTCGATTTGTGATTTTGAATTTTCTTCTGAAGATGAATAAATCATTCCAACTGTTTTTGCATCAGGAAACAGCTCTTTAGCCATATCTAATTGCTGATCCACTGGAGTTAAGTTGTTAACACCAGTAACATTGCCCCCTGGCTTTTTCAGATCACTGACCAAGCCTGCACCAATTGGATCACTGATTGCTCCCATAATGATTGGTTTGTCGCTGGTCGCGTTTGCCAACGCTTTTGCCGCTGGGGTAGCGACCCCAACTAAAACATCTGAATCTTTTTCCAGTAGTTGTTGACTCATACTATTTAATTTACTTTGATCTCCCTGACCGTTTAAAAACTCAATCTTGATATTTTTACCTTCTTCATATCCTTCGTCCTTTAATCCTTGAATCACGCCGTCTTTGATTTGATCCAACGATGGATGGCTGATATATTGTAAAATTCCAACTGTTTTCATTTCTTCTTTTTCGGTTGAGGCTCCTGTCTGTCGTGACCCCATTTGATAAGCAAAAACTCCGATAAGTACAACTGCTAATGCGATGATTGATCCAATAATTCCTTTATTTTTCATTGTTTATTCCTCCGATTTTTTTGATTTTCCACTGATTTGATGAAAGCTAGCTCAGAACTAAGGAAATTATTTTTCTACAAATCAGAAAAATAATTCTATTTTCGTACGCATACGATTCCTCTAATCCTGCTAAAGCACGAAGAGGAACTCGCAAAAAAGACAACTACCCAAAATTTCACGGTAGTTGTCTTAAAAAAACAAAAACCGCATAGATGGTCTCTATGCGGGAATAAGCATGAAAAATATCCAGCATAGATACAAAATTTAGAAGTTGTCTAAACGTTGTATCTATGAGTGAATTCATAAATACAACTTATCTACGCCAGTTTTGCCAGCTATTCAATTGATTAGATAAGTTTGCATGTCTCATGAATGTCACTCCTCTTTTTTTATGTTGAAGTTAGTTTAGCGGAAAAAAAATCGGCTGTCAACTCTTTTTATTAAAAAAAACTCATTTATTTTATTCGAAATCTCATTTTAATTTTTAAGGTCCCACATTGGTAATCGGTTAAGTTCGGGAATAAACTCGTTGTTTAAATCCTTTAAACTTTCGACGACAAAGCGATTTTTTTCCTTCCCATTGTGAAAGAAAATGAATGTCACTTGCCGAGGATCGAGTTTATACTTTTTTGCGATCGTCTCACTATCGTAGACGACTGGATAATAATAGAATTTACGATTCAACATCATTTTTTGATTGGGGTCGTCAAGAATAGTCATTACATTCTTAAAAGATGTCCCATCTGGCTGACTGAACATGATGGAAATTGCTTTAGTATCTTGGATCTTTTTATCCACCATTTGATAATCAAGTGGAATCAAATGATCAGATTTTAAAGCATCAAAAACTAATTCATCTAATTGATCTTGGCGAATCGTTTTCTGAGCAAAGGCGGCAGATGTTGAAAATACTACTGCAAAAATTACTAAACTTGCGGCTATGATTAAGGATCGACGTTCATTTTCAGATACTATAATTATGAATTTACGCCAAAATATAATCATTTTCTCTTTTACTGATACTAAATATCGTTCCATGATAACGCCTCCCTACTTATCATTATATTATTTTTATCTTAAAAACGCTACCAGCAACAAGCATAATGATTTTTTTGCGTAAATCAAAAAAATTTCGTGTTCTATATTTGATTGTGAGCGTTTTATTTTAATGATATTATAATAATGACAACTTATTATGAGGAGGTTTTATGATGAGCAGCATTGAACATTTTTCGCACAAAGACATCAACAAGAAGAACCGTCTGTTTTCCAATATTCGCAGTGTAATCGAAACAGCGTTCTACGGAAATAACGTGACACGTATCCGGCATCTCACAGATGCTTATGCATTAGCGAAGTCCAGCCCTGGAACGATTACGACTGACCTTGATGTCGCCTACACCAGCCGATTACAGCTACCTACTGACGCCAAGGTTTTAGTAACTAATGATGGCAATATTGTAGGTCGAACAGCAGCAGCGCGCAGAATCATCGGTCAGCAGGGAATTGATGCGGACTTTTACAGTGAGCTTCTGCGAGAAGCAGTTTTTCAAGCACGTTCAAAAAAATTCTATTCCGGGGAAGTCATCGTAGGTTTAGATGAGGAATTCACCGTCAAATCACATTTGATGGTCCCTGCAGATTATAGTCCGAACCTCTATTCTTATTTATTGAATTTTCAAATTGGTGATGCAAAGCATCAGTTTTATCAGGAATCTGACGAGATTCATACTGGTGATATTTTTATTTTTGCGGATCCAGACTGGCACCACCCTGACTTCCCTGATGGCGTAGTTGTGATTGATCCGCTGCATAATTGTGCTGGTATATTGGGACTGCGTTATTTTGGCGAATTAAAAAAGGCGACTTTGACGTTAGCATGGGCAACAGCACATCGCAATGGTTTTATTGCTTGTCACGGTGGCATGAAACAATATTTGCTTGACAAGAAAAAATATACAATGGCTGCATTTGGTTTATCAGGCTCAGGCAAGTCCACTATTACTTTAGCTAAACCAAAAAATAAAGGAGAAGTTCATGTTCTTCATGATGATGCCTTTGTTATTTCAAAAGAAAAAGGATCGACTACCGCTCTTGAACCAGCTTATTTTGATAAGACACAGGACTATCCGATGTCTAGCGAACAAATCAAATATATTGTTACTGCGCAAAATGTCGGTGTCACCTTGGATGAGGAAAACAAAAAAGTACTAGTGACCGAAGATATCCGTAATGGTAATGGGCGCAGTATCAAGAGCCGCTATGCTACACCAAATCGAGTCGATCACATTGCCGAAAAGGTTGATGGTCTATTTTGGATTATGAAAGATGACAGCTTGCCGCCACTAATCAAGATTGAAGATCCATCACTTGCTGCTGTATTTGGTGCGACTCTTGCTACAAAACGTTCAACCGCAGAAAATGTGGTTGGTGAAACAGCTGATCAGTTAGTTATCGAACCATTTGCCAATCCGTTCCGATGTTATCCTTTGCAAGAAGACTATCAAGACTTCAAAGAATTGTTTGAGAAAATGAAAACTGACTGCTATATCTTAAATACTGGTGATTTTAAAGGAAGAAAAGTAACGCCAGATGAGACGCTCGGCAGTATTGAGAAAATCATTGACGGCTCTGCAGATTTCAAGCCTTTTGGTCCACTTTCAGGTATTAGTTATCTACCAGTAAAAAAACATGAACCAGACTTTAACAGCCACCACTACTTGATTCATTTAATGACTCGTTTAGAGACTCGACTAGCATTTGTTCAATCCCGTAAGACCTATCAAGGCGGTTATGATCGCCTGCCAAATGAGGCAGAACAAATGCTCCTATATCTATTAGATCAACTTCATAATTACAAGGAAACAATTACAGTCTAGGATTTTGCCAGTGACTTGCTTGGTCACTGGCGTTTTTTTGTTTATAATAGACCTACAATGAATAGAAATGAGGGATAAAAAATGTCCTTTGATGGAGTTTTTACCCATGCAATGGTACACGAATTGAAAGAACAACTCGTTACTGGAAGAATATCTAAGATCCACCAACCCTATGAAAATGAGGTTATACTAGTTATTCGCGCTCAAGGGAAAAATAGACGGTTACTACTCTCAGCGCATCCTAGTTATGCTCGAATCCAACTAACTGAAATTGCCTATACGAATCCTGATAATCCGCCTAATTTTGCGATGATGTTGCGGAAACATTTAGAAGGAGCAATTTTAGAGGATATTCATCAAGTCGAAAATGATCGTGTGGTTCACTTTACCTTCAGTAAGCGTGATGAATTAGGTGATTTGCAAAATATCGTTCTGATCGTTGAATTAATGGGACGTCACTCAACGATTATCCTGTTGAATAAGCAAACGGGAAAAATTTTGGATGCCATCAAACATATTGGGCATTCACAGAATACTTACCGCTCTATCTTGCCTGGCAGCGAATATATTGAACCGCCGAAGCAACAGCAGCTGAATCCGTTTCATGTGAATAAGGAGCAAGTGTTCCAGATTCTTTCAACTGCCGAAACGTTGGATGGACGATATTTGCAGCAAAATTTCCAAGGATTGGGTCGCGATACTGCAGAAGAACTGGTTTATCGCTTAAAGAAAAGACCTAATGAAAAAATGGTTGTTTGGGCTGATTTTTGGGATACCGTTCAATCCGAACTTATACCGACGTTGGGACTCAAAAATAACAAGGAATTTTTTGCGCCGCTGGACTTTGAAACCTTCGAAGAAAGTACCGCGTACAATAGCTTGAGCGCTTTACTTGATGGTTTTTATGGAGAAAAAGCAGAAAAGGATCGCGTAAAGCAATTAGGAAATGACTTGATTCGTAAAGTTGAAAATGAGATCAAGCGCAATCAAACCAAGTTAGCTAAACGCGAAAAAACTTTGAAAGATTCAGAGAATGCAGAAGATTTTCGTCGTGATGGTGAATTACTAACCACCTTCATGGCACAAGTGCCACGGGGAGCGGAAAGCATTGAATTGCAGAATTACTATGAGGACAATGCGCCAATAACGATCAAATTGAATCCCGCATTAACCCCTAATCAAAACGCACAGAAGTATTTCCAAAAATACCAAAAGCTGAAAAATGCGGTTAAATTGATTTACGATCAAATTGCTGAGGCTAAGGATGAAATTGCCTACCTCGAATCCGTCTTAGCTCAATTAGAAATCGCTGGACCAATGGATATTGAAGTTATCAAAGAAGAGCTGATTGCCAGCGGCTACTTAAAGAAGAAACGCAGCAAGAAAAATCGCAAGCAGGCACCTTCTAAGCCAGAACGCTTTGTTGCAAGTGATGGAACGGAAATCTTTGTTGGAAAAAATAATCTGCAAAATGATCAATTGACCTTGAAACAAGCGCGGAAAAGCGATATTTGGCTGCATGCCAAAAATATTCCGGGCTCGCACGTCATTGTAAAGAATGATACCCCTAGTGAAGAAACGTTGCTAGAAGCTGCTGAATTAGCGGCTTACTTCTCAAAATTCCGGCAATCGGCACAGGTCCCTGTTGATTATGTCGCAGTCAAACATGTTCATAAACCGAATGGTGCTAAGCCTGGATTTGTGATATATGAAAATCAAAAGACATTGTTCGTGACCCCAGAAGAATCAGTTGTTGAGCAATTACGAAAAAATGGAACAGCCTAATCTGGCTGCTCCATTTTTTTGTCCTAGCCTTGTGTCAATTTCGTACGAATTTTTACCCCTAATATATCTAAGAAGAAATTGAAAATTGGAATACCTACGATCAATCCCCATACACCTAGGAATTTTTCACTAACTAGTAAAATAACGAAAGTATAAAATATTGGCAGCTTTGTCCGACTCGACATAAACTTCGGATTCAAGATATAGGCCTCAATACAATGAACCACCACGATCAAAATCAATACGTAAATGACGGTCTGTATTCCCCCGGTTGAATAAGCAATCAGCGTTAACGGAATACAAGAAAAAATCACTCCAGCAACAGGGATTAAGCTTAAGAAGAAAATCATGATCGCTAATGTCGGTAATTGCGTAAAACCAATCAGCCCTAAACCAACTGTGGTAATCACTGTATTGACGATCGCAATCAGTAATTGTACTTCCACGACAACACCGAATGTTTCAACGAAGACTCTGGCAAAGTAAAACAAATCCTGGAAAAACCACGCATAATTACTACTCAGAAAATTCTTTGAAAACAGGATCGTTTTCTCCTTCTCTACCATGAAGAAAAAGCTCAATATAAACGAGACAATAAAAGCGATGGCTAGGCGACCAACATTTTGAAGTTGTTCCAAAATGATTCCAGCACCGCTTTCAACCTTATCTTGCCAGTTATGGTTCTTAAAATAACTAGAAATAAAGTTCGTTACCACGTCAGAATTGAATTCTTTATGTTGATAGAAATGAACGATTGAATTGTAGGTTGAAATGACTTGATCAATTAAAATAGTTGAATATCTTGAGATTAAAAGATACAAAAGCCACAATTCAAACAGATAAAGAATGGTCGCCAGTAAGAATGTCGGTGCTTTAATATAGCGTTGAACAAATTTGACGATTTTGACCGAGATCAACGTGAAAATGAACGTTAACAATATCGGTGTCATAAAATCCCTAACTAAAAATAAAATGAAGATAACCAGTGCTAAGACCGTGAATCTTCGTAAACGAAGATTGCCTACAAAGTTTTCGTACATACTAAACCCTCTTATTCATTTAAATGTGTTTCTTACATGTCGGACAGAACAATAGCAAATTTCTCAATCTGCAAACTATTTCCATCCAAACTAATAAAGTTGACGACATGCTAGTTTAAAAATCTACTGAAAATACTATACCATTAAACGTTATTTTGGGCTTCTAATATACTTATAAGAGGAAAATAGCATGAGGGAATTAAAAATAGACCAGTAACAATCCTGTTACTGGTCATTAATATGATGAATAAAACAACATCTTTTTCAATACAAGGTGGAGCAAAAAAAGCACCCGAAGATGCTTTTTAGTTAGTTCAACCAGTTCTCAGGATCTTTCCGCCATTTTTTTAACAGCTCAAGCTGTTCCTGATTGATGTAATTTTCTTGTAAGGCACTTTCAATCAAGGTTGAGTAGTTGGTTAAGGTAACCAAAGGTGTGTTAGCCTCTTCGAAATTCTTCTTGCCCTTAGTTAGCTCATAGGTGAAGATTGCTGCAACTCCTAAGACATCTGCGCCTTCGCGTTTTGCCGCAACAGCAGCTTCTAGCACACTGCCACCAGTAGAGATTAAGTCTTCAATCACAACCATCTTCTGTCCTTCAGTTATCCGGCCTTCGATTTGGTTGCCGCGACCGTGATCTTTGGCCTTACTGCGGATGTAAACCATTGGTAAATCTAGGATTTCTGCTACCCAAGCAGCATGCGGGATACCTGCCGTTGCTGTTCCTGCGATGACTTCAACATTGGGGAATTCTTCTTTAATTTTTGCGGCTAAGCCTTGCGCGATTGCACGGCGTACTTCTGGATAGCTCATCGTTACACGGTTATCACAGTAAATAGGTGATTTGAGTCCGCTTGCCCAAGTAAAAGGCTCGTCGGGGCTTAAAGAGACTGCTTCGATTGATAATAAGTCTTTAGCGATTTGTTCTGCGATCATTTATGCTTCACCGTTCCATTCTTTTTTGATTTGTAAATAACTTTCATAAGGATTTTCAGCTTGCGTGATGGGTCTTCCAACTACGATATAATTTGAGCCGATCTCACGGGCTTTAGCCGGTGTCATTACGCGTTTTTGGTCGCCGACACTGGCACCTTGCGGACGGATTCCCGGGGTTAAGCAGATAAAATTAACATTTGTTGCTTGATGGATTTTTTCTACTTCATGGGCCGAACAAACCACGCCCTCTAATCCAGCTTTTTCTGCACATTTTGCATAATGCAGCACGCTTTCTTGCAGACTGACCTCGATTAGCTGATCCTCATGCATTTGTTCTTCGCTGGTAGAGGTTAATTGTGTGACAGCGATTAATTCAGGAATTGTTTGATTCTCTTTTGTTCCTTCAGTCAACCCTTGCTTCGCTGCTTGCATCATTTCCACACCGCCGGCTGCGTGAACATTCGTGATTTTCACGCCCATCTTTGCAATCCCCCGCATTGCTTTTTGTACGGTATTAGGAATGTCGTGAAGCTTCAAATCAAGGAAAATGTCATGTCCTTGACTACGTAAAAAATTAACGATTGCTGGTCCTTCTTGATAAAAAAGTTCCATCCCGATCTTCACGAATAGTTTTTCACTGATGGGAAAATGGGTTAAAAAGGTTTCAATTTCCTGTTTTGAAGCGAAGTCAAAAGCAATAATTGGTCGATTTTCCATTAGATCCCTCCTCTAATCTCTTGTCTTAGCTGCTCCAAAGATTCGATCCCAAGCTCTGCCATGCGAATCGGCAGCTCGTCGATTAGTTTTGGACAAATATATGGATCGGTAAAGTTGGCAGTTCCAACTGCTACGGCACTTGCTCCAGCCATAAACATTTCTAAGACATCATCAACGGTTTGCACACCGCCCATGCCGATAATCGGCAGTTCGCTAACGGCAGCCACCTGGTTGATCAGCCGGATTGCGACTGGTTTGATGGCTGGACCGGATAAGCCGCCGGTTCTATTGGCTAAGATTGGTTGGCGCGTTTTTAAATCGATCCGCATGCCAAGTAAGGTATTGATCATAGTGAAACCATCCGCTCCACCTTTTTCAATGGCTTTAGCGATCGGTACAATATCGGTCACGTTGGGACTTAATTTGACGTAGACGGGAACAGTGGCAACTTCTTTAACTGCCTTCGTTAATCGATAAGCAACCTCTGGATCGGTCCCAAAAGCGATTCCGCCGTGTTTTACATTTGGGCATGAAATATTTAATTCGATGGCTTTGACGTTTGGTGCGTCACCGATTTTAGCGCAAACTTCAACATAGTCTTCTTCGCAAGCACCTGCCACATTGGCAATGATGGGCAGTTCTTGATACTTTTCTAAACTTGGTAGGATCTCTTCTAGCACGACGTCCATGCCGGGATTTTGCAGACCAATCGCGTTTAGCATCCCGCTTGGTGTTTCGGCTACGCGCGGAGTTGCATTTCCAAAGCGTTCTTTTGGTGTAGTCGCCTTGATCATGATGGCGCCCAATTGATTCAAATCATAGTAATCCGCATACTCCTTACCAAATCCGAAGCATCCGCTTGCCGGCATAATCGGATTTTTCAGATCTAATCCGGGTAACTTCACTGCAATACTCATTAAAAGATGACCTCCCCTGCTTGGAAAACGGGCCCGTCTTCACATACTTTGACACTCTTGTTTTCATCCTCAGGTACATGACAGACGCATGCATAGCAGGCGCCCATCCCGCAAGCCATGCGGGATTCTAATGAAAGCTGCACATTGGCGACTTCGCTGTATAATTGTTCGACTGTTTTTAAAAGACCGTTATTGCCGCAAGCAAAGACCGCGTCTGGTTGGCGTTCTTCTGCCAACAATAAATTACCGACATTGCCTTGGATACCGAACGTTCCATCATCGGTTGAAAATTGCGTCTCACCTAATGCTTGGAATTCATCCGCATAATAAACCACTTCCTGTGTCCCAAATCCTAAGAAATGGATGACCTTTACCCCTTTTGCCTTAAGTTCTTTTGAAAGCTGGTATAAAGGGGGAACTCCGATCCCGCCACCCACGATAAAGGCAGTGTCTCCGGCATTCAAGCTGTCGATCTCAAAGCCATGGCCCAGAGGTCCCATCACATCCAGCTGTTCGCCAGCGGACATTTCAGAAAAATAGCTGGTCCCATCACCTTCGACACGATAAATGATCGTGCAGGTGCCTGCGGATTGATCGTATTGATTAATACTAATGGGACGGCGCAATAATAAATCACTTCTTGGTACGCGAATATGCAAGAACTGCCCAGGCATCGTCATTTCTTTGACTAATTCTCCGGTTAAAACCAGCTCATAGATTCTCGGTGCTAACTCTTGTTGACGAACAATCGTCATCATTTCCTGCTTCATAACGGCCTCCCTATAAATCGCCAGAGTGAAGCATGCTCCACTCTGGATGAATTAAATTTCTTGGATTGAAAATGCACGTGATTCCATGACTCTTAAGATGGCATCCGCTGTGTCTAAGGATGTGAACAATGGCACACCGTGCTCAACTGCTTCGCGGCGAATGATAAAGCCGTCTTCGGATGAGTTTTGGCGATTTTTATCGGTCGTATTGATGACCACTTGTGCTTTGCCCGTGCGAATCAACTCAATCACATTGTGATCATCTGATTCAGAGATTTTTGCGATTCGTTCCGCACTCAAGCCGTTTTCTTCTAAGAAATTGGCTGTTCCTTCTGTCGCAACTAAACTGTAGCCGACAGCCTTGAAGCGTTTTGCCAAATCTAGCGCTTCATCCTTGTTTTCATCAGCTACCGTGAATAGGACTGCGCCGAAATCTGGTAAATGCAAGCCAGACGCTGCGAAGGCTTTATATAGAGCTTTTGCCAAATTACGATCAGTTCCCATGACTTCACCCGTCGATTTCATTTCAGGCCCTAAGTAAGTATCGACCTTTTGCAGCTTCGTGAAGCTGAAGACCGGTGCCTTGACGTGAACCATGTCGCTTTCAGGATAAAGGCCATCTTCATAGCCAAGCTCCTTCAAGCTTTGGCCCAAGATTGCTTTTGTTGCGATCTGCGCCATCGGGATATTCGTGATTTTACTCAAGAATGGCACTGTACGACTCGCACGAGGATTGACTTCGATGACAAAGACTTCATCGTTATGGATGACAAACTGAATGTTCATCATGCCGATGCAGTTCATGCCTAATGCTAACCGGCGTGTGTAATCTTCAATCGTTGCCTTCAACTCATCGGAGAAGGTTTGTGGCGGATAGACCGCCATTGAGTCACCTGAGTGTACCCCTGCGCGTTCGATATGTTCCATTATTCCTGGAATCAAGACGGTTTCACCGTCACAGATGGCATCTACTTCACACTCTTTACCAACCAAATAGCTGTCCACTAAAACAGGATGTTCTGGAGAGGCTTTAACCGCGTGGGCCATATAGTCTTCCAAATCGGATTGGTTTTCAACGATTTCCATCGCCCGTCCGCCTAAGACATAGCTTGGACGAACCAAGACTGGATAACCGATTCTTTCAGCGATCTTAACTGCTTCCTCCGCGCTCGTTGCTGTATCACCTGGCGGTTGCGGAATGGATAGACTTTTCAGCACTTGTTCGAACTGATCACGGTCTTCCGCGCGGTCTAAGTCTTCGATGGTTGTTCCTAAAATTTTAACCCCGTTATTAACTAAAGGTTCAGCTAAATTAATCGCGGTTTGTCCACCGAATTGGACGATCACGCCAATCGGTTGTTCTAACTCAATTACGTTCATCACATCTTCAAGGGTTAACGGCTCGAAATAGAGCTTGTCTGAGATGGAGAAATCAGTCGAAACAGTTTCTGGATTGCTGTTCATAATGATCGCTTCATAACCAGCTGCTTGAATGGCTTTTACCGAGTGAACGGTCGCATAGTCAAACTCCACTCCCTGTCCGATCCGGATCGGACCTGAACCAAGAACCAAGACAGATTCTTTATCAGAACGAACACTTTCATTTTCAAATTCGTAGGTGCTGTAAAAATATGGCGTTTGGGATTCAAATTCTGCCGCACAGGTATCTACCATCTTGTAGACTGGAACAATTTTTTCGGCAGTCCGGAATTCCCGCACTTCATTGGCTGTCATGTCCCAAAGCTGTGCGATCTTCACATCCGCAAAACCATTCTGTTTGGCTTTCTTCAATAGCTCAACATCTTTTTTGTTTTGGGCCAAAGCTGTTTCTAGTTCAACAATATGAAGTAGCTTATCTAGGAAGAAAAGATCGACTTTGGTTAGCTCATTGATTTCCTCGATCGAATAGCCGCGACGAATCGCTTCAGTTAGATAGAATAAGCGATCATCTTGTGCCTTGACCATTTTTTCAGTTAATTCATCATCGGTAACTTCGCTTAGTTCTGGTAATTCCGCATGATAGGTTCCGATTTCTAATGAACGCACGGCCTTTAATAATGATTCTTCGATGTTCCGGCCGATCGCCATGACTTCACCAGTGGCTTTCATTTGTGTGCCTAAGACACGTTCGCCGCTTTCGAATTTATCAAAGGGCCAACGCGGAATTTTGGCAACGACATAGTCTAGAGCCGGTTCAAATTCTGCATACGTCGTTTCTGTTACTGGATTTTTCATTTCATCCAGCGTCAATCCTACCGCGATTTTTGCTGCCAGCTTCGCAATTGGATAACCCGTTGCTTTACTTGCTAGAGCGGATGAGCGAGAAACTCGCGGATTTACTTCGATTACATAGTAGTTGAAGCTATGTGGGTCAAGGGCCAGCTGTACATTACAGCCGCCTTCGATTTTCAAGGCGCGGATGATCGATAATGACGCATCCCGCAGCATTTGATATTCGTAGTCAGATAATGTTTGGCTTGGTGCGAAGACGATCGAATCGCCGGTATGAATACCAACAGGGTCAAAGTTTTCCATGTTACAAACCACGATCGCATTGTCCGCTGAATCTCGCATCACTTCATATTCAATTTCCTTGAAGCCGGCGATTGATTTTTCAATCAAACACTGCGTCGCTGGTGAAAGCTTCAAGCCGTTTTCAGCGACAGTCCGAAGCTCTTCTTCGTTGTCACACATCCCGCCGCCGGTTCCACCAAGTGTAAAGGCTGGACGAACGATGATCGGATAACCGATGGTATTGGCAAAGGCAACCGCTTCTTCAACAGTATTCACGATTTCAGATTCAGGAATTGGTTGGTTCAACTCTTCCATCAATTGCTTAAACAAGTCGCGGTCCTCTGCTTGATCGATCGCTGATAATTTTGTTCCCAGCAATTCAATTTTTAACTCATCTAAAATGCCTGAATCTGCTAATTCCATTGCCATGTTCAAGCCAGTTTGCCCGCCTAATGTTGGCAGGATCGCATCTGGCAATTCTTTTCGCAGGATACGAGAAACAAATTCGAGCGTGATTGGTTCGATATAAACACTGTCCGCGATTTCTTTGTCGGTCATGATTGTTGCTGGGTTTGAATTCACCAGAACAACTTCATAGCCTTCTTCTTTTAACGCTAAGCAAGCTTGTGTGCCGGCGTAATCAAATTCCGCGGCTTGTCCGATCACGATAGGTCCAGAACCGATCACCATGATCTTTTTAATATCTGTACGTTTTGGCATTTATGCTTGCTCCTTCCATGCATCCATCATTTCCATAAACTCATCAAATAAATGAACCCCGTCATGTGGTCCCGGCGCAGCATCAGGATGATACTGAACACTGAAGGCTGGGTAATTTCGATGACGAACACCTTCAACCGTGCCGTCATTGACTTCTACGTGGGTCACCATTAATATTTCTGGATCAATTGTTTTTTCATCCACTGCAAATCCATGATTTTGTGAAGTAAAATCGATGCGACCTGTAGCGATTTCCCGCACCGGATGATTCAATCCACGGTGTCCAAATTTCATTTTATAAGTATCCGCTCCGTTAGCTAATGAGAACAGCTGGTGTCCAAGACAAATCCCGAAAATCGGCACTTTTCCTTGAATCTGCTGAACCATTTCGATTGCTTCTGGCACATCTTTCGGATCTCCAGGGCCATTGGTCAGCATCACGCCATCTGGACAAAGGTCTAAAATCGTTTGAGCATCTGTGTTATAAGGCATTACAGTCAAATTACATTCTCGACGTGACAATTCGCGCAGAATACTGTGTTTTAAGCCGAAGTCGATCACGACCACATTGCGGCCTACGCCTGGGCTTGGGTAAGGCGTAACTGTCGAAACTTGTGCAACCTGATTCGTTGGTAAGACTGTTGCTTTTAGTTGGTCAAACGAATGTTCAAACTGATCGGCTGGATCAACAATGCTGCCTTTCATGGTTCCAACGCTGCGTAATTTTTTTGTTAATGCGCGAGTGTCAATTCCGGAAATCCCTGGAATCCCTTTACGCTTCAAAAATTCATCTAGCGTCATTTGGTTGCGCCAGTTGCTAGCTAAACGGGCATGTTCTTTTACGATCACGCCTTTACAGGTGGGCGCGATGGATTCATAATCATCGCGGTTCACGCCATAATTTCCGACCATTGGATAGGTGAAGGTAATGATTTGTCCATTGAAGCTTTGGTCCGTAATCGTTTCTTGATAACCGGTCATACTTGTGGTGAAAACCACTTCGCCGACCACATTTGCTTCAGCGCCGAAGCCTTCCCCTTCAAATACTGTGCCATCTTCTAATATTAAAAGTCTTTTCAACGTCTTAGTCCTCCTTGTTGTATACCAACTGACCGTCCACGAAGGTCATCAGTGTCGCACCCTTGACTGGCCAATCAGTGAAAGGCGTGTTCACTCCTAATGAAGCAAATTTTTTGTCATCGATTTTTTCTTCGTGACTCAGGTCAAATACCGCGATGTCCGCTGGCTGACCAATGTTTAAGGTTCCCACTGTCATTCCGAAAATTTCTGCTGGCTTGACTGCCATCCAATCAATCACTTGTTCTAAAGTAAAGCGTCCTGTTTCAACAAAGTGTGTATAGATTAATTGGAAGGCCGTTTCGCTGCCAACGATTCCGAATGGTGATTTCAAGAAGCTTTGATTCTTCTCTTCAAAGCCGTGAGGCGCATGGTCGGTTGCGATGCAATCGATCGTACCGTCAAGCAGACCTTCGATCAAGGCTTCGCGATCCTCAACCCCGCGTAACGGGGGATTCATTTTCCAGTAGCCGTGATCCTCTGGAATATTTTCATCGACTAAGATCAAGTGATGCGGAGAAACCTCTGCGGTTACGTGCACACCGGCTTTCTTCGCGTCGCGGATAACACGCACGCTTTCTTTAGTAGAAACGTGGCAAACATGGTAGTGAACTCCGGTTTCTTCTGCTAAGATCAAGTCTCTAGCGATTTGCGAAGATTCAGTCGCGCTTAAAATCCCTGGTAAATCAAGCTTTTCACTGATTTTTCCGTGATGCATCACGCCGCCGAATAATAAGGATTCATCTTCGGTGTGAGCGACTAGCGCCATATTATTTTCCGCGGCTTCCTTCATCGCTAAGTACATGGTTCCAGCTGTTTGTACCCCTACTCCATCGTTCGTGAAGGCGAAGGCGCCGGCGGCTTTCAAGCCTTTTTGATCGGTTAAGGTTTCGCTGCGAAGCTCTTCTGTAATCGGTGCGTATTGATGGACTTTTACGACTGCATCCTTATCAATGATCGCTTTTACGTCGTTGAATTTTTCGACGGTGTCAGGGACTGGATCAAGATTCGGCATCGCGCAGACTGTTGTGTAGCCGCCGCGAGCTGCCGCTTTTGAGCCATCCTTGATGGTTTCTTTATAGGTAAAACCTGGTTCTCGTAAATGAACATGAACATCAACTAAACCTGGTGTGACTAATTGATTGTTTGCATCGTACTCTTGATCAAACGAAATGTCCGAAAAATCTTTGCCGATACCGACGATAATCCCGTCTTCCAGCCAAAGGTCACATGCCATTGTTTGATTGTCTTTTGTTACGATCTTTCCATTTTTAATTAATGTTTTCATATTATCTGCCCCTTTACGCTTTTCCGTTAAGTACTGCTTCTAAAATAGCCATCCGAATATAGACACCATTGGTCATTTGTGGAACGATTCGTGACTGTAAACTTTCAACTAAACTGTCTGCAATTTCGACATCACGGTTCACAGGTGCCGGATGCATGATGATCGCTTTTTCTTTCAATTGCTTGCCGCGTTCGATCGTTAATCCGTATTTTTGATGGTACTCTTCTTTCGAAAAGCTTTCCTGTCCATCATGCCGTTCGTGCTGTACTCTTAAGAGCATCATGACATCCACCTCAGGTACAAGTTCATCCAATGAGCGATAAGTCCCATAGACATCAAAGCTTGCGTCGTACCATTCTTCCGGTCCAGAAAAGAATACTTCTGCACCTAGACGTTTCAGCATTTGCATATTAGATTTTGCGACGCGCGAATGGGTAATATCCCCTGCAATCGCGACCTTCAACCCGGCAAAGCGGCCAAATTCTTGATAAATCGTCATTAGGTCAAGCAAACATTGCGTTGGATGCTGCCCGCTTCCGTCCCCGCCGTTGACGATCGAGCATTGAATCGTTTTGCTTTGAATTAATTCATCGTAGTAATTTTCATCTCCGTGACGAATCACCGCGACGTCAACACCTAGTGCCGACATTGTTAACACAGTATCGTACAATGTCTCGCCCTTTTGAACCGAGCTGGTTTTGGCGTCAAAATCAATCACATCAAGTCCGAGTTTTTTCTCAGCGACTTCAAAACTTTTATGGGTCCGGGTACTGTTTTCAAAGAAAAGATTAGAGACAAAATATTGGTCCTTATGGGGTGTCCATCGCGCACCTTGTTTGAACTGCTGCGCTCGGCGAATCAGTCCCATTACCTCTTGATCGGTTAAAGCTTCGACGGTCAATAAATGTTTCAGACTGATCTCTTCAGACTGGATGATCATGAAATTTCCTCCTTTAATTCCTAGATAAAGTGATTATTTCTCGCTACGTGCCTGTTCCGGCAAGATTAAGTTCAAGATAATTCCTAAAACTGTGGCTAACGCCATGGCAGATAAGGTGAAGGTCCCCGCTTCAAAGACCAAACCGCCAATACCGATGACAAGGATGGTCGAAGCAATCAATAGATTCTTTTTCTTATCAAAGTCAATTTTGTTTTCAATTAAGATTTTCAATCCGCTGGCTGCGATGACTCCGAACAAGATGAAGCTGATACCTGAGATCACCGGCCCCGGGATACTTAAGATCAAGGCACTGAGTTTGCCGACAAATCCTAGTAAGACTGCGAAGACTGCTGCACCGCCGATAACGAACACGCTGTGTACGCGAGTGATTGCAAGGACACCGATGTTTTCGCCATAACTGGTTACTGGCGGTCCGCCAACTAAACCTGCGACGATTTGCGCTAATCCATCGCCCATCAAGGTACGATCCAAACCAGGATCTTCGAAGAAGTTACGTTTTGTTAGCTTGTTCAAGACCATCAAGTGACCAATATGCTCAGTCATAGTGACAAAAGCGATGGGGGCCATCGTGGTAATCGCATTGACGTACAGTTTTGGCTGGTAAGTAGCAAATGGTACGCTGAAAGCGGGCATTGCCAACCATTTGGCGTCGATGATCGGTTGATAATCGATGATGCCGAAGATCATTGCCGTCACATAGCCGCCAACAATTCCTAACAGGATTGGGATCAAGCCCAAAAATCCAGTGAAGAACATGTTGAAGAAAATCGTTAAAGCTAAAGTAATCAAAGCGACTAATACATATTTGAAGCTGTATTCACCATTGTTATACATCGCATTTTGAGCGGCGTTGCTGGCTAAACCTAAGCCGATAACCATGACAACTGGTCCAACGACGATTGGCGGAAGGATTTTATCCAACCAGCCAGATCCGATTTTTTTAATAATGAAGGAAACGATCAGGTAAACCAAGCTGCAGGTCAAAGCACCTTGGGCGACTGCTGGATAGCCGTCACTCTTCATCAATAATTTCATCGCTGCGATAAAAGCGAAGCTGCTGCCTAAGTAGGCAGGGATTTTGCCTTTGGTTACAGTTAGGTAGACCAGTGTTCCTAGCCCTGAACTAACCAGTGCAATACTCGGATTGATTCCAACTAAGATCGGTACCAATACAGTCGCGCCAAACATGGTGAACAAATGTTGAATACTTAAGCCTACCCAGTGTCCTGCACTTGGGCGGTCGTGGATATCTAAAACAACGTCATCATTATGAAACTCTTGCATGAAACTTCCTCTTTCTAGTATCTAAACAGTTGTCTAATTAGTCTTCTTTTTGAATTAAGATGCGATCTTGTCCGTCATTTTCTTCCATTTCAACGACGATCTCTTCCGTTAATGCTGTTGGAATATTTTTTCCAACATAATCCGCGCGGATTGGTAATTCACGATGACCGCGGTCAACTAGAACGGCTAATGAGATACGGTTTGGACGTCCTAAGTCAATGACAGCATCTAGCGCTGCGCGAATCGTTCTGCCGGTGAACAATACATCGTCAACCAAGATCACTTCCTTGCCCTCGATTGAGAAAGGAATGTCTGAAGAATGCAATTCTGGTTCAGCTTCTGCTACATCCACATCATCTCGATACAACGTGATATCTAGTTCTCCAACTGGTACATCGATGTGCTCCAGTTGTTTTAAACGTTCAGCAATTCGTTGGGCAATAAAAATCCCGCGGGTTTTGATCCCAATCAAGACGATATCTTGAACTCCTTTATTTCGTTCGATGATCTCATAAGTGATTCGAGTCAATGCCCGTTTCATTGTTACCTCATCTACAACTTCTTTTTTATGCATCCTGTCTCCTCCTTAAATTTTCCAATAAAAAAACTCCTACCCGTATTTAGGTAGGAGGAATGTTATCGACTTCGTCAAAATGATAGTGTTCACCTAGGCGCACCCAGTCCAAATCACTATCTACTTCCTTCTTAGCCTCACGGGACTACTCTTAAAGGATTACTATTTAGTTATTTATTTCTTACTACAGACACTATACTATTCCTTATTTAAGAAATCAATCTTTTTCTTTTAACTGCTTCAAAGTTTTTTTGAAAATTTCTGGCAGCGGTGCTTCAAAGACCATCATCTCGCCGGTTGTCGGATGTTCAAAGCCTAATAATTTCGCATGTAAAAATTGCCCATTGCCCTTCAAGGTTTTCTTTGGTCCGTATAAAGGATCGCCGGCAACCGGGTAACCGATATATTGCATGTGGACTCTGATCTGGTGCGTCCGCCCCGTTTCTAACTGTAACTCGATCAATGTGAAGCCTTCAAAACGGTTCAAAACTTCGAAATGTGTCACAGCCGGTTTGCCGTCTTCAATCACAGCTTGCATCTTACGATTAACCTTCGAACGACCGATCGGAGCCTCGATGCGACCTTTTTCATGAGGAATCTCGCCATGAACCAGCGCTACATATTTTCTTAGCGATGTCTTGTCCTTAAGCTGTTTTGCCAACGCTTCATGGGCGCGATCATTTTTCGCCACCATCAATAAACCAGAAGTATCCTTATCAATCCGATGGACGATTCCTGGACGAACCACATCATTAATCGTTGAAAGGTTTTTGATTTGATACAATAATCCATTTACTAGCGTACCATTGGGATGACCAGCTGAAGGATGGACTACCATGCCTTGAGGTTTATTTACAATAACCACATCATCATCTTCATAAACGATCTCCAAATCAAGATTTTCCGGCACAAGATCTAATTCCTCTGGTTCAGGAATCTCGATCAGAACTTTATCGCCTGCGTTCACCTTGTAATTCGCTTTAACAACTTTACTATCAATCGAAACATGCTGCTCCTTGATCCACTGTTGAATCTGTGAACGGGAAAAATCAGCCAATCGGTCATTTAAGACTTTGTCGATCCGACCAGTTTCTTCCTTAATAATTACTTCAATTTGATTATCCATTTTTCTTGTCTCTCTCATCTAATAGAATATAAATAAAAATCATGATGACACCAACGACTAAAGCCATGTCAGCGATATTAAAAATCGGAAAGTTGATAAAATCCAAGCGGAACATATCCACGACATAACCTAAGCGGAAACGATCAATAAAATTACCGATCGCACCAGCCAAAAAGAAGCTTAAGCCTAGAGTCAACCACTTACTCTCATGTAAATGTTTGACTAAATAGTAAAGCACCGCAACGACAGCTACTATGGTAATGATAATAAAGAAAATCTGCTGGCCTTCAAATAAACTGAACGCACCGCCCGTATTGCGGATATGTGTTAATGACAAAACATTTGGAATGATCGATTGGCTATCACCAAAATTATACTGATTGACGATCCACCATTTGAACCATTGATCGAGCGCAATAATTCCTGCGCTTAATAATAAATAAATGACTAACAAGCTTATTGCTCCCCTTCTTGATTATAAATATCCCGTGGACGAATGATACCCAGCAGATTGCCATCCGAATTTCCATCTTTGGTAATCAAAATCGCTTCTAAAATGGCTTCTGTTTGAAACATTTTTTCTACCTCAGACACTTTCGTATCAGCAGAAACAAATTTGAAATTCGCACGTTTGCCATTTGCCAGTAATAAATCCTCAGCTACCCGTCCCTTAAGACTGACCGAACCAGACAAACTGGCCTGCGCAAAATAAAATCCGATGGTTCTCAAAGTAATCAAGCCCATGAATTTCCCGGAGTCATAGACCGGGAACTGCGAAAACCGTTTTTCCGTGATAATTTTCATGATTTCTACCAATGGCAGACTTCGCTCAAATCCAGTGACCTTTTTGCCAAACCTTGGTAACACCTTTTCCGGACGCAGCAAGCTCTCTTCAATTTGTTTAATTCGTTTGACTGCCCACTCATTTGGCTCAGCAATAACAAAATCATCCGCTACCTGATCATGCACAATCGCATTACGTAATTGTGCTAATTGCAATAAATCATTCTCACTTCCACCAATGATATTGTCGCGTCGTTTAGACAGACGACGAACCGCTTCGCTAAAACTCATATTCGCGGGATTGCCCAATTGGCGTTTTAGTTCTTTTTCAATCCGATTAAAGGTACTTAAAAAAATATCTGCCCGTTCTCCCATTCGGCTGCTCCTTATTCCTTACTATTGAACTCATTTTTTAAATTCAATGAACTAGATTTTTAAACAATTTCTAAAAAAACTATTTTCGATTCTAAGTCAGATAAAATCCGATAGCTCCAGTATAAGTGAAAAAAAGCGTGATGAAAAGTCTCAGGTATGAGGAAAAATAAGAAGTGAACATTTGGGGGAGTGTTTGAGGATTCAAGGTAAAGGGAAATTACTTGGCTCGTTGACTATTATGCAAATAGTTAAAAAAACTACGCAAAATCAGCCTCGCAAAATCCCCCCGCTAGTTCAACCGGTTTAAAAATTTTACTTTTTTTAGCACAGCAATGATCAGGGTATCATTGCTGATTTTCGCTATATACCAACGTTGAATTTCTGATTAAAGTAAACAGAATGCTTCTATAAAGAAAGAAGTGCTATTAAGTACTGATTTTTTCTTTGGTTTCAAAAAGATCAAGTAGCTTTTCATTCTCTCAATCAGCATAAATCAATTGTTTTCGGTTATCAATCAATTTTCAAATAACCATAAAAGTCGAATATGTGTTAAAAAATTTTTTTCTT
>NZ_JCAFYN010000015.1:0-81976 GCF_059374735.1 Enterococcus sp. GPZ-007
TTACGAAATTCCAGCTGAAATTTCGAAAAATCAAAAGCGCATCGTCTTAATCACAATGCACCGTCGTGAAAATTTGGGTGAACCGATGCATTCCGTTTTTAATGCTATTCACAAAGCGGCCAATGATTATCCAGATACCCAATTCATTTTTCCGATGCACAAAAATCCTGCGGTCCGGGAGGTTGCTAGCGAGACTCTAGGCAATCTAGAGAATGTCTCGTTAATCGAACCCTTGGATGTGATTGATTTCCATAACTATGCCAAACAAAGCTATTTAATCTTAACTGATTCTGGCGGTGTTCAGGAGGAGGCTCCTTCCTTAGGTGTGCCAGTATTGGTTCTGCGTGATCAAACGGAACGGCCGGAAGGCGTTGCAGCCGGTACATTGCGCTTGGTTGGAACAGATACTCAAGCCGTTTATACCACTATCAAAGAACTGTTTGAGAATTCAGCTGCCTATGAAGACATGTCAAAAGCTAGCAACCCCTACGGTGATGGGAAAGCCAGTGCAAGAATTACAGAAGCGATCGCTCATTATTTCCAATTAGCGGATCGCCCTGAAGACTTTAGCCACTAAGGAGAATAACGATATGAAATATTTTCAACGAATTCGTATTGAGTGGATGTCGATCATACTAGCCGCCGTCTTCCTCATTCAAAATTTAATTTTAGATGATCGTTTTGGTTTTGTTCCAGTATTGAGTATTTCGCTTCTAGCCTTTTTGGGACTGCTTGTAGGCTTTTTAGGCAATACTATTATGGTCGCTCTATTTTCCATGATGGTGATGTCTACAGGAACTTTTCTTCTGTATTACACGCCTATCATCATGCCTAGACTGGAAAAAATTTACTTGATTATTGTCATTCCGCTCTTTGCTGTTTTAGGACTAATCGCAAAAAATAGTGTGCTATTCAATCAACGGACCAATACTTTCCAGCCGAGAATGCGGCACTATCTGACTACTTTAGACGAAACCACCGGCTTATATAATAAAGGAGAATTCGAATCCCGCTTCGAAAAGTTTAAGTGTGCGATGAATTTGTATACCCGAACCGATCGCGGGATTGTCGTTTCCTTCTATACAGTCGATTACATTGAACAACTGAAATATCAAAATGTTCAGGCCACCGATCAATTACTGCAGGCACTGGCACAAGAATTGAGTGATATTCGGTTGCCAGAAGAAGATCAGTTTTACCTAGGTAATGGAACCTTTGTCGTTATGTCGCCTGTATATCAATCGGGAGATAGTCTTGAATTTATCCAAAAAATGAACAGAATAACCAAGACACAATTTTCACTGTTTCCATTCAAAAACTTTGAACGATCACAAAACACAGTCATTCGTTTTGGAGAGATTGTCATCGAAGGAAATACCGAAATGACCGCAGAGCAAGTAATCAGTCGTGTTAGACGACGTTCCGAAGCTGATTTGACCGATGAATATATATTATAGGGAGGGAAATACGCATGGATCAGCTACTCATTTACTTCTTTGAAGCAAGTAAAATCATCACAGGTATATTTTTTGTCGCGGCTGTGGTCTTATTTCTCTGCTTATTGATTATTAAGGACCGGATTTGGCGTTACTTTAGGAGGCGAGATTACTGATGAGCACAATTCTATTAATGTTTGGGATCATCTCAATCTGGTTTTCTTTACTAATTACCTTAGTCATTCTATTTGGTGCAGTGTACTTTTTGCTGAAAAACATTCGACCTCCAAAAAATCGTTTGGAGCCGCTCAGCTCTTATCCGCTTATCACAATCGTGGTTCCGGCGCACAATGAAGAGATCGTTATCCAAGATACGGTGAAAGTTATTTTAAAAATGAATTACCCGCGAGAAAAAATGGAGATTCTAGTTTTCGCGGATAATTGTGATGACGATACTTATGCGCGTGTCCACACGATCCTTCAACAGCCAGAGTACGAAGGCTATTATTTGACTAAAGTTATTGATCGCAAAGGATCTGGAGGAAAAGCCGGGGTATTAAATGATGCGCTAGAGATCGCTCATGGAGAGTATCTCTGCGTGTATGATGCGGACGCAATGCCTGAACAAAATGCGCTACACTTTTTAGTGGAGAAAGCCTTGGAGGACCCTGAGCGTTATGGTGCGGTCTTTGGCAGAAATAAGACGAGAAATTATAAGCGGAACTTTTTGACACGCTGTATCAATTTAGAGATTGTCACCAGCCAACGAATCATCCACACCGGTTTATGGCAATTGTTTAAAATTGGACAAATTCCCGGCACCAATTTTATTATCCAAACAGAGATGATTCGAGAATTAGGCGGATGGGATAATGGTGCATTGACTGAAGATACTGCATTAAGCTTTAGAATTATGAAGCTTGGCAAATTAATCGCCCTAGCCTCTCGTGCTGAAGCTTTTCAACAAGAACCTGAGACCTTATCGGTTTACTACCGTCAGCGGAAACGTTGGGCTAAAGGAAACTACGAAGTTATCATCAATAATGTCAAAGATATTTTCAGCGGCTCCAACTGGCGGATTCGCCTGCAGAGTATTTATTATTTCAATACGTTCTTCTGGTTCACCAGTGCGATTATTTTATCCAATATCATGTTTATTGCTAACTTGATCGTAATGATTTTGCATAATTGGTTTCCTTCGATTGAAATAATTTTCACCTTTGGCGGGAGCAATCGACAAATTGGTGCTCTTCTGCTGGTGAACTGGGCTTTAATGTTTGCGATCTACTTATTGCAGATCCAACTAGCCTTGTCTAGTCAATTTGGACAAGCAACCACTGCGAATTTCTTTTATGCCATTGCATCCTATTTTACCTATTCTTTATTATTCATAGGTATTTCAATCGTCGCCTTCTTTTCCTATATAGGGGATAAAGTGCTTCGGCGGGATAGCAGTAAATGGTATAAAACACAACGTTTCGACAACTAGGAGGCAAATTTATGCGCAGACGTCCGGCAATTATGTGGTCACTGCTGGCATTACTTTTTTTAGGCTATATCGCCACAGTGCTTTTCAATATAAATGATAATCAGAAAAAAATGGAGAAAACAATCTATCAGCAATGGCGGTCTACTTACGTGAAGGAAAGCTCTGTAGGGACTTTCATCAAAACAAATCCTAGAGAAAAAATCGATATTTCATTGTCTGAAGGGCATGGATATGGGATGCTGATCACTATGGAGGCCGTAAAACGAGGATGGGCCTCTGAAAAAGATTTCAAAGGTTTTTACCAGTATTACGATAATTTTCGGATCAATAAAGAAAATCCGCTAATGAGCTGGCGGCAAAAATACGAAGCAAACAAACAAATAGAAAAAGAAACAACCAATGCGACAGATGGTGATTTAGATATTGCTTATGCTTTAATTCAAGCAAGCAAACAATGGCCCAATAGTCAGACTGACTACAAAGGTGCCGCGCAGAAGCTGCTTTTAGGCATTAAAACAGAAAACTACAATTCAACCACCAAGCTGTTAACCGTCGGTAATTGGGCAACGAAAGAGTCTGACTCTTACGCATTGATTCGTCCATCAGATATCATTCCCAGTTATTTTGATACCTTTGCATCGTTCAGCGGTGATGATTTCTGGCGAACACTTAAAATAAGCTCGGTAAAAGTATTGGAAGCTTTAAGCGCTCAACATGAAACTGGATTGATTCCCGATTTTGCTTGGGTGGAAAACGGCACGGTCACACCTGCGAAAAAGAATCAGGTCGCAGATGCCAATGATGGCAATTACGGTGCCAATGCTTGCCGAATTCCTTGGCGCCTTGCAAGCTCAAATGACAAAGCTGTCAATCAGGTATTAAGTAAAATGATGAACTTTTTCTTAGAAGAAAACACGATCACTGAGGGCTATACACTCTCAGGAAAATCATTATCTTCAAGTAAATCTAAAAACTTCTCGGCTCCTATTCTATTTGCCGCAAAACAGAAGGAAGCCTATGGAAATCTAGTAAATTCGCAAGCATGGGTAGTGAACGACGGATTATCAGAAAATGACTACTATGGTGATACATTGACAACCTTGATAACCATGCAGATGAACAAATAAAGACAGGAAGAGTCGTCTCTTCCTGCCTTTTTTAACGAAAAATATCAACGTCGTATAAAAGGTTTTTCAAATTTTGAACATCCCAAGGCAACAATTCCCAAATCGTCAGCCCAACGACATCACTTTGTTCTGAGATAGCCTGCATCGTTTCTTTCACTTCTGATAAGGACATTTTACCAGCTGCAGCAGAGTAATCTGTGACTCCTGGCTCTGAAAAATACAGGATGCGAAATTCATTCGGGTCTAATACATCTAGGTCAAAGTGAACGACTACCTTAGTAAACTGATGCTGATTTAACCATGCTTTTATTTCTTCTGGTGTGATTCGGGCTTGATCTTGAACTTGATATTCTATTCCTAGTCTCTCTAGAATCACTTTTTCTTCCGCAGTTGGTTCCTGCAGCCCAACATACAAAACATCTTTTGCTTTAAATGGATGCTGGATCTTCTCTGCTAATACGGGGTCGCCGGCATTTTAGCCCGTGGCTGATGCAACGTTGATTTATTTAGCCGCATATTCCCCCACCAGATAACCATACTGCAGCATATGCCCTTCCATTGCTGCTAAAAGATCTTTTTTCTTAGCTGAGACGGGCAAATCTAGCTTTTTATCCAAAACAAAAACATGGTATTTATAGCGATGACTGCCGAAGGGCGGCTTTGGTCCGCGATAGCGATGTCTACCGTAGCCTATTCCTTGAACAGCATTATTTAATTGAGCTACCTGCTCACCTTCTGGTATTTCTGCAGGGATATTCTCAGTTGCCGGCAAATTCCAAATTAACCAATGATTGTAAACACCGACTAGGGGATGATCAATATCATCCATGATCACCGCCAAGGAAACTACAGCTTTATCCAGTCTGGATAGCTGCAGCTCCGGTGAGATATCTTTCCCATTCCCTGAATATTCTTCAGGGATCATGCCGCCAGCAGCGAAGGCAGAACTGGTGACTGTCAATTTAGAAACATTTTCAATCACGATATCTTTTTGCCGCGTAACTACCAGAATGATCACAACTACCAAGACAATTCCAACAACCATTTTCCCTCTCCTCTTCATCAGTTTTCCTCTCTCATCGTTCGTCGGATGCGGCTCAAGGAAACAGGCGTGACCCCGATATACGAAGCAATGTGGCCATGACTGACCCGCCGATCAATGTCCGGAATCTCGTTCTTCAATTTCACATAGCGCTCCGTTGCCGTTTCTGCCAGCAGCGCTGTCTCCCGCACCAATTTAATGCGCAAGGTCTCTTCAAGGATGCCGATATAGATTTTTGTTAATGAGGGATCATCCAGCATCAGCTTTTGAACCCGCTCATAATCGAAACAAACTAACTTACAAGGCTCCACCGCTTCAAAATTACACATAACCTGTCCGCTAAATACAACATGCTGCGTACTGAAGACTTGACCTGCTTCAAGAAATTGGTGTGTCAGATCATTGCCTTGATAATCCAAATAATACTTTCGAATCAATCCATCCACGAGCAAATAGAGCTTGCTTTGATTGTCTCCTGCCGCAACAATCAAATCTCTAGCGGGAAATTCGGTAAAGCTCCCCAATTCTATTAATCTTCCAAGAACCTCTTCACTGATTGTCACCTTGGCATAGCGTTTGACTAATCTCCGGATTGCTTGTTCAATATCCTGCATCGCCTGCTCCTTCTACTCTTTTTTATTTAATTGTAGCGAAGGAGGAAAGCCCTGTCATTAACATAGGATAATTGAAGGTACTATTTTCTTAATAATTATTTTTTAAGTCTTTGCCCCACTATTCCCCAAAAGTTACCTTTTGGTATCAATGGCACTTAAAAGTACGTACTATACATTTTTAAACTCACCCCATATACTAAGCTCAGGAAATTATAAGGGGGCTTTTAAATGATTCATTCATTAACAGATAAAGTACGATTTAACAACGGGGTGGCAATTCCCGGACTAGGTTTAGGTGTCTTTCAAATACCTGATGAGGATACTGCGGAAGTGGTTAAAAATGGGATTATTAATGGCTATCGTTTGATCGATACCGCTCAAATTTACGGAAATGAAGTTGGCACAGGGATCGGTATCAAAGAAGGGTTGGCGGCGACAAATCTCAAACGAGAAGATCTATTCGTTACATCAAAAGTCTGGAACAATCATCTCACTTATGAGGAAACGATTACGGCCTTCGAAGAAACGCTAAAACGTTTAGAACTAGATTATTTGGATCTATACCTGATTCATTGGCCCGGCCAAGCTGCCTTCAAGGAATCTTGGCAAGCTTTGGAAGAACTATATTCAGCCGGAAAAATCAAAGCCATTGGCGTCAGCAATTTCGAGATCCATCATTTAGAAGAATTATTAGCTTTTGCAAAAGTCACTCCTGTGGTCAATCAAGTAGAATTGCATCCAAAATTAGCACAGCAAGCACTCCGCGACTTCTGTGAAAAGCATGATATCAAAGTCCAAGCTTGGTCACCTTTGATGCAGGGAAAACTATTAGCTGATCCTGTTGTGAAAGACATCGCTGAAAAACATCAAAAAACACCAGCACAAGTCATCCTGCGCTGGGATATTCAGCAAGAGATCTTACTGGTTGTCAAATCGGTCCATGAACAACGGATGAAAAGCAATGCAGATGTTTTCAATTTTGAACTGAACCCCACCGACATGGCTCGCTTGAACCAATTAAATGAATCGTTGCGTGTCGGACCAAATCCAGACGAATTTGATTTTTAGCTTGGTCTAAACTTCCAGTTAAGTTCCTGCATTCCCTCTAGGAATCACTATACTATTCACCACTTGATTAAACTTAGCCGCTCTTGTCCACTGAGGAAAATGAGCGGCTTTTTCATGCAAATATAGAACTTAGGCATCATGACTTTTTTGATTAATCTTGGCAGGATTATCTGGATATACTGTCTGATGCCGTTAATGATATACGATTCTCCATAAATCATTTTCTGCTCCTTCATTGACACACATGTGTCATGAAAGTATAGTTTAAGAGAGCAGCCTTGCTGTTTCAAACAAATAAAACAGATTTACTAATAGTCTGTCAGGGAGGGTATTATGGGAAAAGAAGCTGAGATTATCACGGGTTTGTTTGAGGCGATGAAAGTCGATGACTTTTCATTGATCACCGTTACGCAAATCGCCCAAGAAGCAGACATTGGACGCAAGACATTCTATCGCTATTTCAAAAACAAGAAAGAAGTCCTTGAACGCAGTGTTGAATTGCTATTTATGGAATATGCCGCCTTCGAAAAAAATTATTTCGCTTCAGACTATGAGACGTTGATTTATTACCACTTTGCGTTTTGGCGTAAATACAGCAAGCAATTGAAACTCCTCTATAAAAATGACCTGATGTTCTATGTTTTTCGACAATATCAAAACCATGTCCCGAAACTGAATGCTGCGTATATCAGACAAGACAAACTTAGTCCAAATGTTGCAAAATATGCCAAGGCCTTCACGACGGGGATCTTCTGGTCGATCCTCTATACTTGGGTAGAGAACGGCGCAAGAGAAACACCCACCGAACTGGCTAAGATTTGTTCAGACTTTTTAAGTCACTAAAAAGTGCTCAGATAATTTTCTGAACACTTTTTTGCTTATTTTTTCCCTACAACAAACAGGTACATTCCTTCGGCTGGCGTGGTTTGCTGAATAATCGGCAGCTTCAGTTTTTCCAAACTTGCCTTCATCGCATGCGACGGGATCCGATGACCACCATTGGCATGAGTCGTTTCTGATTCAAATTCTACGATCACAAGTTGTCCGTCGGGCTTAATGATGCGTGCCAATTCTTTCAATGCTGCTTCAAACGGGTGAACCTCATGGATCATCACTGAAACGATGGCAATATCCACTGAGCTGTCAGGCAAATCAATCGCTTTGATATCGCCGGTCATGTTGGTGATATTTGTCAGCTGCTCCTTCGTCGCTCTTTCTTGGATCAAATCCAGCATTTTTTGTGATTGATCAAATGCGATCACTCGCTCTGCTTGCTTAGCCAGCGGCAAGGTTAAATAGCCAGTCCCCGCCCCACCGTCAAAAATTGTTTGCCCCATTAAATCCGGTAAATAGCTGATAATCGCTTCGGCAGATAATTGCTGCCTGCGTTCTTCTCCGTCTAAGACCGCGACCATTCGTTTGAAATTCTCTTCGTTTTCTAAGTTGTGGTTCTCATGTATGTGATGTGACATTCTACTCATCCTTTTCTTTTGTTTTAATTATTGTATTTATATTAAAGATATTTTATGTCGCTGATTAATCTAAAAATGAAGAGCGGGCTTCATTTTAAAGCGCAGACAGCTGACTAAGCTTCACCGAAGCAAAATACTCCCACATCTTAGCTTCGCCTTCATTGATGATCTGACTGATGGGGCAACTATGCTGATTATTCGCCAAACAACTGACTTCATCAGGAAAACCATCGATCGCATGGATAACATCTAAAAAAGAGATTTCCGCAGGACTCATTTTTAACCGATAGCCGCCTTTTACTCCTGAAACCGATGAGACCAGATTCGCTTTTGCCAACTGAGTCAAAATTTTGGATAAATAGGATGGTGAAACCTCAAATTTATTGGCAACATCGTGAATGCTCAAATTATTATCCGATTGATCCTTTTGCGCAAAATAGACCATGACATGCAAACCCATATTCGCTGCTTTGGTAAACTTCATGAATATCCTCCTTTCCAATTAAAGATATTATTTATCTATAATATACACATAAAAGCTATTTGTCAATCTGTCTTCAAAAAAACGATCAAAATCTTTTCGACTCTGATCGCTTCCGGTGATTACTTTAGCAGCTTCAACATAAATACAACGATCGTCACCATCGACAAAATCACAGTAGCAACGGACAACATTCCATGAAACCCCGCATCCTTTTCGCCCGGCCCAAATTTCATCCAAAGTCCACAAAGCAAGGTGCAAGCCAACATAACCAAGGTAAAAATCCCTAAAATTCTCATTGAACTCCCTCCTATCCTTTAACTGCGTTCTCGACAAGCATTCGACAAAGCTGGTGGCGTTGGTCCTTATCCATCACATCGATTGAAGAATAGCGTTCAAAATCCTTCCCTCGATAGAACGCTAGTTGCAGAAACGAAACCAATTGATAAGCAATCACACGACACTCCACTTCAGCCTTTTGATTGTTGAAACAGTCCTTTACCATCGGCAAAATCTGATAAGGTAAATCAAGTTCTCCTTCCAAGAGTAAGTATGGGATTGTTGGTCGGGTTAATTCTGCATACTCACAAGTACTATCTGCGGTAGCGATTAAAAAGGCGATCAGCTTTTCTGTAGGATCATTCGATTCCTGTTGTTTTTCTTGCTTTTGTCCACTTTTTTCGATCAATTGGTTCACAGCGATACTTACCAGCTCATCTTTGGATTTGAAATAATAATTGATCATCGCCAGATTGGCCTCTGCTGTCTCCGCGATTTTTCTAGCGGTAATTTTTTTGGCCCCGTTTTCCTTCTGCAATAAATCCACCGTTGCTTGAATCAGCCGCTCCTTGACATTTTCTTCATTCATCTACATCCCTCACTTTAACTAAACGTGTTTAATACATGATTAATTTTATCAAAATATGGAGAATTGTCAATAGCCACCGCTTCAGTATTTCTATAATGAACTAGCCAAGTCAGATGGCATCAGCTATCATTTGCTTATAAAAAAAATTGTGATGGAGGGATACTATACGGTATGAGTTTGAAGGAAAGTGCACTCAAGAGGGCAATCGACCTTTTATTGAAATTCCTTTTAACGTATGGGAAGTCTGTCAGCAGAAAAGCAATATTCCTGTGGAAGTTACGATTGAGCAAATTTCCTTTGAGTGTAAATTAATCCCTAAAGGACAAGGGCGGTACTATATTCTATTAACTAAAAAATATTTGACACAGCTCCCAGAAAAAAGCAGCTATTCGACTACCTTTAGCATTCTCAATCAATTATCGAGAATCAATCATGATAGTCCATACTCCACTCCACTTCGGACGATCGATTCGATCAATCTTGTTTTGCAGCTTGACGATGGCCTATCCGGACAAGCTTCACAATGCTCACCGACTTGCCGCTAGAGGAAATAGTAACTATTATGAAAGCAAAAAAATAGCAGGTGTCCTTAAGTAAAATGGTGGAAACCCTAGATTCCTTTGGGTTGAAGCATGCAGAAAAAATGAGCTGTAAAAAAGAACATTTCGCTTAGCTACCGAATTTATGCTTACTTAACGTAAAAACGGATCATACGATCAAGAGTCATTTACTGCTTTACTTCGACAAATTATTCTATGACCCGGCTACGGACATACTTACAGACTATGATCGCAGCAGAATTATTGGGTATTTGGAGATAATTGATGACTATTGAATAAAAATAAAAACGAACAACCATAGACGATCAATGATAGCCTATGGTTGCTCGACTTTGTGGTTGTATTTCATTCTTATTCATACACGTTTTCCTTTTTTCATCACTCTTGCTGTGAACGAAAATACTGATTAAACAAAACATAACTGGACACGAGAGAAGTAAGCGGCAAGATGATTACTGCAGCCATTCCCGTCAACAAACTCGTCAGCAACTCCCCTACAAAAGCTTTGGAGTTGATAATTTCAAGAAACGAATAGTTCAAATCTTGAAACCAAATAATCAACGCTAAACTTGAACCCATAAAAGCAAAAAGCAAGGTGTTGATCGTAGAACTCAGTATTTCATGAACTACCGTCATACTGGATTGAACTAGCTCCTTGAATGTCAGCTTCTCCAAGCGACGATAAATTTCATAGGCCGAACTGCTGACAGCGATGCTGCTGTCGATCACGGCTCCCGAGAAGCTCATCAAGATGATCGAGAGATTCAATGCGGAAAAAGGAACAGAGACAGAAAGGTCCATCATCTGTAATTCATCTAGTTCCTCCAAAGCAAAGCCCTGTACTCTAACTACGTGAATGATCGGCAACGTGACCGCTGTAAATACGACCAAGAAAAACAAGATACAGAGAAAAGCGGCTTTCGTTTTTTGATTCACATCATTGATATAAAACAATGTCACGATCGTTACAGCTAGAAAAATCAATAAGGTTACTGGATATACTGGAAAGCCTTGACTCAATAAATACAACAGCAGGATAAACAAACAAAAATTAGCAAACGTCCCAGTGATCATGTAGATTGAACTTTTCTTGAAGATCAGCAGCACCAATCCCATCAAAATCAAGGTAAGAAAAATCAAGACACTCATCACAATCGCCTCCTGCTCATTTTTTCAGCCATACTGAAGGCAAACAAGGCGGCTGGAACAGACAACACGATCGCGAAGCCGCCACACAAGGTTCGTAAAATCTCTAATGACAAGTGCATACCGATCACCTCAGAAAAAATCCAGCCATTCGCCATGTAAAATACAAAGGAGGGAATGGCCCCGCTAAGATAAGCGAACATTAAGACATTGATCATTGACGAAGCAGTATCTTGGGCAATTTCTCGTCCTGATTGCATGAGTTTTTTCAACGGAAGCTGCTGGTTTTGTGCGCGAATCTCATCCAGTGCTGAAATGATCGTCACTACATTGTCCATACTTGCACCGATCGCGCCGATCAGCAGCCCGGCTAAAAAGACGGAACGGTAAGGGCGCGTGATAAACTGCATTTCTTCATACCGCAGGCCTTCATCTTTCAGAAAATTCATCGCAACGACACAGACAGTAAACGCGAGAAAGACACTGACTAAGGTACCAAAGATTTTTCGAATATCCAGCTTTTTAAAACCATAAGAGGTACCCATCGCAAAAAATACCGCAATGATTGTATAGATACTCATCAAAAACAGGAGAGACAAACGGCCGTTTTGCTGGTTGATCCATAAAAACAAAAGCAACAAGGTGCTATTCAATACCAAGCCTAGCAGCGCGCGAAGCCCCTTTTTCCCGCTAATGGACAGCATCACAAAAATAAACAAGCCCAGCAAAATAAAGACATAGCCATCTCGTTTTAACGCCTGTACTCGCCAAGTATTCCTCGTTTTTTGCAGAATCAGCTGATCTCCTGTGCGATATAGCGGGGAGACACTTTCATTTTCATAATAGGTGGTTTCTAGGGTGACGCTGCCGCTTTGATTCAGCAGCTTCCCCGTTACTTTTTGCGTCTGCGTTGCGGCATCCGCTTCTGCTTTTTCTACTCGCATCACCGGTTCTGAATAAAGAGCACTGCTCTTTGCTTGGATCAAAAAACCTAGCAAGAGAATAGCCAACAAAGCAAAACTATACATGAGAATTTTCTTCATAGAAGACCTCCCTCAAAATTCATCTTTCACTTATTCTACCATCCAGCAATAAAGTTAGGTGCACCTATAGTTGATACTTAAAAAAATTAAAGGAAAAATCTCCCGACCGGCTTTCTGATCAGGAGATAGGCTCACTATTTCTTCAATTGATTACGTTTTGCCTCTTTAATGATTTTTAACGCGCGTTTGCGGGTCTTAATATTGGGACTTTTTAAACGGCGATACGCACTTGCCAAGTCGGTTTTTTCCATTGATTTCCCCTCTTTTATTTAATGTGCCAGCATTTCCTGCGCGATTTCATGACCGCTCATTTTTACTGGATAAAAAGTTGGCCAATTCTCTAGCTCAGCAAACAACGCTTTCTGACTTTCACCACCAAAGTAAATATGGAAATGTGCGGCTTTGGCTGGTGCAATTCCGTGATCGCTGAACTGAACATATTTGTAGTTCCCTGCATCCGGATCTTTAGTTTCAAAGGTAAAGCGGACACCACGATTTCCTTTTTCATAGGTTAGGATCTCGGATCCAGCATATTCATACGTATAGTTGTGATGCTTCCCGTCAACGATGAAATCTATTTGATTATCGGTGATCTTGATTTCATCAACATCTGTCTGGTAGCCTGTTTCATAATAGCTCTTATATTCGTCTGCCGTCTTGTCCTTGTTTCGCTTCGCTTTGTAATCAAACACTTGATCCAATGTACCGTCCTTCAATAAAGGATAGACCGATTGCCAATCCCCAGCATAATCGGATAGTTTACGGTCCTTCACCTGTGAATCTTTGAAATAGCCGTTATAAATCGTTTCTTCTTGCTGAGATTCTTCTTCAGGCTTGACTTCTTTTCCTGCAACACTTGTTGTTTTCTTTAAAGCCGCTAAATTTTTTTCCATCACTGACACATAATTTTCACCAGCATCCATTTGCTTTTGAGTTAAGCTCTCTAATGGATTTAGGACCTCCAGTTTTACCTTCGTTTCATCTGCGAGCGTTTTTGCCGCTTTTCCTTGGTGATTGTTCTCGAAATAGATATAGTTGATTTCGTTGTCCTCAACATAGTGCTTCAACTCAGCAATACGTGAAGGATCCGGATTGATTCCTGAGATTCCCACTTGATTCAAGCCATAATCCAAAGCCAAATAACTGAAGGCTGTATGTTGAGTCACGAAATTCTTCTGTTTGGCCGTTTTCAACACATCTGAATATTCTTTATCTAAGGCTTCAAGCTTTGTTACATATTTTTTTGCATTCGCTTCAAATTCGGCTTTTTTATCTGGATACAAGTTGATCAATTGATTTTTGATGGAAGTCACTTCTTGGATTGCTCGATAAAGTGAAAACCAAGTATGTGGATCAAGTTCATGGTGATGTCCGTCCTCATGACTGTGATCATGATCTTCCTCACCGCCAGGCAATAGAAGCATTTCCCTTGTGCCTTCCACGATCCTAGGTTTGTCCTTCTGCCAAGACTTAAGGGCACTTGGTACCCAAGTTTCCATGTTCTCATTATGATAAACAAATGCATCTGCTTCAGTGATTTTCGCCATGTCCTTTGCCGATGGTTCATAATCATGGGGCTCCGAACCTGCAGGCATTAATAAGGTCACATCGCCATCTTCTCCAACAATATTTTTCGTAAAATCATACGCTGGATAAAACGTTGCGACAATTTGCAACTTTTTTTCTTTATCTCCTGTCGCTGCTTGATTACTCTTGCAGGCAGTTAACCCGATAAGTGCTAACAAACTGATCACGATAAATCCTAACTTCTTCATTCCAAACCTCTTTCTATCCGTTACTTTTTATTTTAATCCTCAATTATAAAAAACACGTGGACTCTGTAGATTCTTTCTCGAGCAGTACTATTTTGTCGTATCGTAAGATTCCTTAAAAAGCTTCCTCCATTTCTCAACCTTAAATTTCCTTGATTTCCATTACAATTTACAGGATACAAAGCGTAATCGTTACGATTCAACAACGATACTTCATCATTTGGAAAAAAGCGTGTCAACATAAAATAACATGAAATCCCATTCATGTGAGTGTGCCTTCATTTTTTACTCCATCCACTACGAAAAAAAAAGCGACTAAAATCAGTAGATTTTAGTCGCTTTTTTCTAAGCCAATTGTTCTTTCTCAAACTGACTATTATATAAATCCGCGTAGAAACCTTTTTGTGCCATCAATTCTTCATGGTCGCCTTGCTCGATGATATTTCCTTCATTCATGACCAAGATTAAATCAGCGTTGCGGATCGTTGATAGTCGGTGAGCGATCACAAAAGAGGTCCGGTTATTCATCAACTTATCCATCGCAGCTTGGATCAGTTCCTCTGTTCGTGTATCAACAGAGCTGGTCGCTTCATCCAAAATCAGCATTGGTGCATCCTTGATGATCGCACGGGCAATCGTCATTAATTGTTTTTGACCGACTGATAAGCTGACACTATCATCCAGATAGGTATCATAGCCTTTTGGCAAGGTCCGAATAAAATGATCAATTCCGACTGCTTTACATGCTTCGATAACTGTTTCATCAGAGACATGCTGCTGGTTATAGATCAGATTTTCTTTGATCGTTCCTTCAAACAACCACGTATCCTGCAGCACCATACAAAATTGATCATGAACTTCTTCTCTGGTCATATCTTTGGTAGAAACACCATCAATGACGATTTCTCCATGATTTGTCTCGTAAAATCGCATCAGCAGATTGACGATCGTGGTTTTTCCGGCGCCAGTTGGACCGACAATCGCGATCTTTTGTCCTGCTTTAGCATCCACACTAAAATTATGGATGATCGTCTGATCTTTATTGTAGCCGAAGCTGACATTTTCAAAACGAACATTTCCTTCTGGATTTCTCAGCTTTTGTTTTTTTTCTGACTCATCATCTAATTCTTCTTCTTCAAGAAATTCAAACACACGACTCATTGCAGCTCCTGCCGATTGCAAATTCGAAAAGGCTTGAGCTAACTGAGATAACGGTTGTGAGAATAAACGAATATACACGGTAAAGGCTACAATAACCCCTAATGTTATATCGCCTCTTAAAGCTAAAACAGCCCCAACAACGCAGACAGCGACATAACCAAAGTTTCCAATGAAACCCATCAACGGCTGCATGATTCCCGAGAGAAACTGCGATTTCCAAACACTGCCGTAAAAATCTTGATTGATGTCTGAAAATTCTTTTTTCATATCTTCAGTAGCGCTGTAGGCGTTGATAACTTGTTGACCGGAATATGCTTCTTCAGCAAAGCCGTTGATCTTGGCTAATTTTTCCTGTTGTTGGTTAAAATGAACTTGCGACTTTGCCATGATGACTGCCATGAGGATGAATCCTAATAAAACAGCTACGACTGATGTGATTGTCAGCAACAAATTCGTGCGGAACATCATCACTAGACATCCGATAAACAACGTGATCGAGGGAAACAATGAACTCAAGCTTTGGTTCAACGATTGGCTCACTGTATCCAAGTCATTCGTCACCCGACTCAAAGTATCTCCTTGACTATGGGAATCAAAATAATTCAATGGAACCGCGTTGATTTTTTCCGAAATTTGACGACGCATTTGTTTAGAGAAGCGTTGAGTAACTGTCGCTACGATGAAGCCTTGAAAGTAGGAGAGGATTGCTCCGATTACATATAAAATGACTAGACTTAATCCAATCTGACTGATTCGTGTGAGGTTGATCGAACCACTTAAACCCTCAGTGACCAAATCGGTGATCTCACTTAAGCGATTTGGTCCAACGATCTGAGTAACGCTACCAATCGTGGCAAATATGATCGCTAGAAGCAAGGGCCATTTATATTGATTCAATGCTTTACGTACATTATCTCTTAATGGGTGTTCTTTTGTCTGCGCTTGAACATTTTCTAAGGTATTATCCATGTGCTAATTCCTCCTTTGAAAGCTGTGAATAAGCAATTTCTTGATAAACATCATTTGACTCTAGTAATTCTTCGTGGGTTCCCTGTCCAACGATGTGTCCTTCATCTAAAACAATGATTTGATCGGCATCCATGATGGTGCTGATCCGTTGGGCGACGATCAATTTTGTTGTGCTCGCTAATTTTTCGTTTAAGACTTCCCGTAATTTTTTATCAGTTTTATAGTCTAACGCTGAGAAGGAGTCGTCGAACAAGAGAATCTCTGGCTTGCGGGCAATCACACGGGCAATTGCCAAACGTTGCTTTTGTCCTCCTGAAAAGTTGCTGCCGTTTTGCGCAACGTGACTATTTAGCTTGTCTTCTTTTCCATTTACAAACTCACTAGCTTGTGCGATTGACAAGGCTTCGTCCATTTTTTCCTCATCCAGCGGAGCATTGCTACTGATCCCAAAGTCCAGATTTGATTGGATTGTTCCGCTGAACAATACTGGCTTCTGCGGAATATAGCCAACGATATCATTCAAATTCACGTGGCTATAAGTGTTGATCGGCTGTCCATCAATCGAGATCGTTCCTTCACTGGTTTCATAAAAACGCGGGATCAAATTCAGAATGGTACTTTTCCCGCTCCCAGTCGAACCAATGAAAGCGACTGTATCACCTTGTTCCGCTTTAAAGTTGATATCATGGATTACCGGCTCAGAAGCATCCGGATAACGGAAAGACACATGATCAAATTCCACAGTCCCTTTAATATCTGGTTGAACCTTCTCCCCCTCATCAGGAAATTCAACGGTGGTTTCTTTATTCAGCACTTCGTTGATCCGTTTTGCCGAAACGGTCGCCCGTGGCAGGGTCATAAAGATCATCGACATTAAAACAAAGCTCATCACGACCTGCATTGCATAAGAAGAAAACACGATCATATCACTAAACAGTGTGAGCTTCGTCATGCCTGCTGCCTGTTGAATCATATAAGCACCAATCCAATAAACAGCCAAAGTTAATCCACTGGAAATCAAGCTCATTCCGGGGCTCATAAACGCCATCATGCGCCCTGCGAATAAGTTGGTCGATGTTAACTCTTGGTTCGCCTCTTCGAATTTTTCTTCTTGATAGTCTTCGGCATTATAAGCACGTACCACGCGTAGTCCTGTTAAATTTTCTCGCGTAATACTATTTACTTTGTCCGTCAATTGTTGTACTTTTCGGAATCTTGGCTGCACTAGCGTTAAAATGACCGACAGCATGATTAATAAGATCAATACTGCTACACCGGTCGTCGTTGTCCATTGCCAGTTCTTGCCGGCGATTTTTAAGATTGCCCAAACTGCTGTGATGGGTCCTTTAATCAACAATTGCAATCCCATCGCGACCAATTGTTGAATTTGTGTTAAGTCGTTCGTAGTCCGTGTGGTCAAACTTGGAATCGAAAATTGTTGAATCTCGTGGGTAGAATAGTCCATCACCTTGCCAAACATGTCTTGGCGCAGCCGACAGGTTAAACTTGCAGCGATTTTGGCTGCGAACAAACCGACGATTGATGAAAAGACAAAGCTCATTAGCGATAGTAAGACCATCCAGCCACCTGGTTTTAAGATCTCGCTGAAAGCCGTATTAGGTGTTTGTAACAGTGTCGTGATTTGCGACATATAGTCTGGTACTTTCAAATCCATCCAGACCTGTCCGACGATAAATAGAACACTTACCAGTACCAGCAGCCGTTCTTTCGTATTGGTTCTTTTGATTAGTTGTATCATAGGGGGGCCTCCTTACTCGTTTTAAATAAACAAATGATAGTTCGGTTTTAAATTAGCATGCTAACTATTAAAGGAAATTGAAATCTGATCGTTTGATCGACCAGATTAGAGTTGGATATTCTGTTTGAACTTTTCCATCGTCGCGAAAAATTGTGTCAATTCTTCATCTGAAATTCCTTGTTTCAATTTTTTTTCAATTTCATCGACCTGCTTCTCAATTTTGATCGTTGTTTGAATTGCTTTTTCTGTTACAATCAATTGCTTCAGCCGCCTATCCTTTTGAGATGGAGCAGTCGTTAAAAATCCATTCTTAATCATGCGGTCAACTAGTTTGCTGGCGGTAGGTTTGCGAATAGATAGCCTCTCTTCCAGATCTTTTTGATAGATTTCTTTGTCACGATTGTTTACCAGATACCCTAAAGCAAAGCCTTGAGGCCCTCTAATATGAGCATCAGGGCTCATCTTTTCAACGTACCTAGCAATCAACAGTGATAACTCTCTGACCTCAAAACCAACTGTTTCCGGTTCTTTCATGAGTTTCTCTCCTTAATTAGTTATCATGCTAACTATTTTAAAGTCATTTTCTCTTTTTGTCAACCTCTGTAATTACCATTTGCCGTCTCTTTAAGAAAAGCGTAATAATATCGCTGACCAGAGCACACAGCAGGACCGCACTTGTAGCGATAAATACTTTATTACCAGCGGAAATACCGCTCAGTCTGAACAACAGATATAACAGTAAGGATATCCCCACTAACAGTCCGCCAAATAAACGATTGGAAAATTGCCAGATCCGCTTGCCATATTTCAAGAAAGCAATCCCGCGGAAACCAATCCCGCCCGTATATCCCTGCGCACTAATTAAAAGAACAACTAAGCCTAGCGCCCCAAACATTATCGGTACACTATCTACCCCTGCCTTTTCAATAATTCCCATAATCGGCATGTCCAGCCCCCCTGTTTTCTTCGCAAAGACTTTTTCTCAAATAAATTATAGCCCAAAATACAGTGATTAACGAAACAAAAAATCAAAGATTTCTCGGCCTTTCGTACCTTTATCTATGCGAGAATCAAACGAAACTATTAACATAAAGAAGCACGCTCAAATCTAAGATTTGAGCGTGCTTCTTACATTGTTTTATTCAACGTCAAGCTCTAATTCGGACGAAGCAGACTGCTCTTTACTAAGCCGTCTAATACCGCCAATGTAAAATATCCCTGTTAACAGAGCCGCACTAGCATCAGAAAATGGTGCTGCATGAAGCAACCCATCCATTCCCCAATTACTTGAAAAAAGCAAAATCGCCGGAATCAATAGAATGATTTGACGCGTCAGTGTTAAGAAAATCGCTGAACGGGTCCGACCAGTCGCTTGGAAGAAGTTTGAAGCAACAATTTGAAAACCGATGACTGGTAGAAACAGGAACCATGTCTGCAACGCCTTAGTCCCAAAGGCTAGTAGTTCCGGTTCATTATTGAACATCCGCACCAATTGCTCTGGCATTAATCTAGTTGCTATCCAGCCGATACATACGATTGTGGTCGCAATAATGATCGCATACTTTTGAGTCTCTTTGACTCGGCCAAATTTTTTTGCACCAAAGTTGAAGCTGACGATGGGCTGAGCACCCTGTACTAGTCCCGTGATTGGCATCAATAAGATCGTTTGTATACTATTGACGATCCCCATTCCCGATACAGCGATATCTCCGCCATAGTTCAACAGTGTCATATTCAACACGACGTTCAAGATACTATTCCCAAGCTGTAGCAGAAAGCTTGGTAGACCCAAGGTTGTGATGCGAGCCGCAACCTGTCCCTTGATGCGCATATTTTTAACATGCAGCTGATGATGACTGCGTTTGCTGAGAAAATAAGCCAAGATCCACACCATTGAAATAAACTGCGACAAGATCGTTGCCAACGCCGCGCCTGCCATTCCCATATCAAAGACATAGATAAAGACTGGATCAAGAATGATATTGACTCCTGCCCCCATGAACATCGTGATCATTGCTAGTTTAGGCTGTCCATCCGCCCGCAAAAAATTATTCATCCCGATACTGACGATCTGGAAAACAGCTCCTGAGAAAATGATACGCATGTAACTTATGGCATAAGGTAAAACAGTATCACTAGCGCCAAATACTGATAATAACGGCGACAAAAAAAGATGTCCCATAATCATGAACAGAAGACCACTGATTATCAGCAAAGAAAAAGCATTTCCCATTGCTCGTTCTGCTTCTTCGGTTTTTCCGGCACCCAGCTTCATAGAAAATAGCGTCGCGCCGCCGACACCAAATAAAATACCGATCGACAATAAAATGATCATGATTGGAAACCCAATCGTGATGCCAGCCAAACCATTGGCACCCAATCCAGGAGCATGCCCGATGTAGATTCGATCGACCACGTTATACAACGCATTGACGACCATTCCAATGATTGCCGGAATCGAGAATTGCATTAATAATTTTGAAACCTTTTCTGTTCCTAATGGATTTGCTGCTTCCATTTTTTACCCTCCTTTTAGGTCATGCTGTTCGGTTTTTTCAACCATTTCCTCTAATAATTCGAAAAGCAGATCGCGTTTAGCTTCGTCCATGCCCTCCAGCATGATCTTGTTCCAACCAACAAACTTCTCAACCATTGCTTCCCGCATATCCTGCCCCTTTTGAGTCAGAGAAATTTTATTACAGCGTTTGTCCTTTTCATCCTTTTTCTTCGTAACTAAGCCCTTTTCTAAGAGTGACTGAACCGTTCTTGTCGTCAAAGCCTTGTCTACTTGAAGATACGCACTAATTTCCTCTTGCGTCACTGCATCATGCCGATAAAGATACATTAAGATCGGCTGTTCTGCCGTGGTAATATTTAACGGCTTCATCGCCGCATTTAGATAAATTTGATTTTTACGATATAAAATCGAGATCAAACGTCCGACACTTCGTTTCATAATTTCCTCCAGACTATCCAATAATTAGTTGACTACTCAACTAATTTACCAAACGTTAGTTGATCAGTCAACCATTATTCAAACATTTGTATGATGCTAACGAAAAAGAATTATCGAAGATTATCTCCGCACCAAAAAAAGTGATCAAAGCACCTAGGCCTTGATCACTTTGAATGGTTTGTTATCACGCGTGCTTAGTATTCGAACCTGTTGGTGTCTCGCTACTGTTTGATTTCGCTAAGCACTTGATTGAGCCGCGAATAATCATTGAAGCTGCAAAACCGACTAGTGCTAAAACAGCAAAGATCCGCAAAACATTTGTATAGGAATGGAACATTTCTGTAATCTTACCTAAGAAGATCGGACCGAACATTCCGGCTGCTGCCCACGCAGTTAAAATATAGCCGTGGATCGCACCGACTTCTCTCGAACCAAAAACATCACCGATATAAGCTGGAACGATTGAGAATCCCGCGCCATAGCAAGTCATCAACAGGCAGATCAATACTGCGAACAGCAACGGTGAACTGACCACTGATAAACTCAATAACACAACGATATCGATCACAAAAAGAATCGTAAAGACATTTTTTCGTCCTAAAACATCTGAGATCAACGCCCAAACTAGGCGACCACAACCATTGAAGACACCCATCACACCCACCATTGTGGCTGCCATGCCGGCGGTCATCCCAGTAATTTCTTGGGCCATTGGTGAAGCTTCTGAAACAAGCGAAATTCCGCAAGTAATATTTAAAAATAGCATAAACCATAATAACCAAAATGTTTTGGTCTTAATTGCTTGATTGGCGGTCAATTGTACTCCACGATATTGTACCTGCACTTCTTCTTTTGGATCTGGAGCCTCAAAACCTTGCGGCGTCCAACCGACTGGCGGCTTTTCCAAATAGCGTGAAGCCGTGAACATGACTAAGAAATAAGCAACCCCTAAGATATAGAAGGTTTGAGAGACACCGACCCGCACCATTAGCTGTTGAGCGATCGGTCCAGTGATCATAGAAGCAAAACCAAATCCCATGATGGCAAGTCCAGTAGCCAAGCCCTTTCTATCCGGGAACCACCGAATCATCGTTGATACTGGCGTGACATAACCAGCTCCTAACCCGATTCCGCCGATAATTCCATAAGTCAGATACAACATTGGCAACGAATGACTTGAAACGGCAAAACCAGTCGAAATGATTCCTAACCCGAATAAAATCGACGCGACCGTCCCTGTTTTTCTTGGGCCAAATTTTTCCACAAATTTCCCCATAAACGCTGCTGATGTTCCTAAACAGAAAATCGCTAAACTAAATGCAAAAGAGATTGACGATTTATCCCATCCTGTCAACTCTTTGATCGGTTCTTTGAATACACTCCACGCGTATGCTGAACCGATAGATAGATGAATCGCTACTCCTGATAATGCGATCAGCCATCTATTTTTTTCCCTGCGCATCCTCTTCCCTCCTGATTTCATTGCATTTGTGTGTTTGAGTGCGATAAAAAAGAGATAACACGCGTTATCTTTTTTTGTTCAAAAATTTATTTTATTTAAGCACTCAATAAACACGAGTATACGCTCTCATTTAATTAAATTCAACAAAAATTTTGATATAATCCGATTATCTTGTTTGCTATTAAAAAAAAGAATATTACAGTACGTGTTTATGTGTATCTCACTTATATTTACGTTAGCTAAAACATATTTTCAACCAATAAGAAAGAACACTTATCCTTAGTTAGATAAGTGTCCTAAAGTGTAGCATCTATTTAAGAAAGCTCCTCATTCATTTCCTCTTCGATAATTTTGATCCGTTCTTCAAAGCTGAGTACTTGATGGATCTGATGGAGCATCCACATATAACCAAAAGGATCGATGAAGATCGAGTTCTGAAGCGCATCATCCATCATGCTGGTAACCCCTTGAACTTCTGTACAGCCGTTTTCCAACGCTGCGGCATGCGTCTTTTCAATATCTTCGACCGAAATATTGAACCAAATAGTGTTTGGTTTATCTGGTGTCGGCGCAATCAAACTGTATTCTGGATTCTCATCCAACATATGAAAACGCGTATCATAGAGAGTAAAAACAGCTTCATTGCTGCCTTCTGAATAATTCGTCGCTTCTACTACTTCAATTTCAAATATTTTTTTGTATAACTCCAACGCTTTCAAACTATTCTTTACGACAAAATCGATTTCTGTACCTTTGATCATTTTATTGTCCTCCTTGATTAATTCCAGCTGCTGTTCGATTTTCTTTAACTTTTTTTCTTCTGCAGCAATTGTTTCATAGGATTGTGCCTTCTTTTTCTCCAAAATCTGTTCCAAAAAGTGTGGATCATTCATTCTTTCGAGAGTCTTGTTAATCTCGCTCACCTTAAAACCAGAATCTCGCAATAATAAAATTTGATTGAGTCGTGCGATTTGATCAAGGCTATACAGACGATAACCGCTGATCGGATCGATCGAAGAGGGAGAAAAGATTCCCTGCTCGTCATAATGGCGAAGCATTCGAGGAGATATATTTACAAGCTTGGAAAATTCACCTATTTTGTACATTGTTTACTCCCATCCTTCAGCATTCGAATGATAACCTTATCATATACCTTCACACAGTGTGAAGGTCAACAAAAAACTGCCGAACGGGTTTCGTTTGACAGTCTTTCACTTCAGAATGAATCCCTTCATTCGATCTTAATGATTTTTCTGATGAACAGGAGCGTAAAAAGACATTTTTCCTACACCCGTATATTCTTCTAGATTAAAATTCCCAGCAATTTGAAAGGCTTCGCTTTGGCTCAATTCACCATAACTGCGGCCAATCAATTGATCCAGTTCTACTTGATCCGTATAGCTAAGATCAAAGCGAGCATAAGTACCCGCGGGCAATTCAAACTCTGACGGACGAGTTTCTGTGGTATCTGTATTACCGATCAGATAGCATTGATCGCCGTTAATCACTGCGTTCACAGCCAACAGATCACCTTCGATTTTGGAGGCATATTCTTCTTTTGCCCGCATCTTCTGCTTGCTCATTTCTGCCAAGCCATCTGGGGAATTCGGGGCATTTAGAGTCGTGATCCAGCCGTGAACGGTCAGTGCATCTCTCTCAACAATCTTAAACATGACTAGGTTCCTTCTTTCTTTGACATTTTTATCTATCGTTAAATCTTCTTTTATTAAAGAAAATCAGGGATTCATCCACTACACGCTAAATATATGCCCCCTCACCTAGTCAATGCAATAAAGATGCCTATCAGGTTTAAAAAATGAATCAAGCCTGCCGCCGCAAGTACAAAAAGCACCGTGCATAAAAGAGTGATAAACAACGTAACGAGTAATAGAATACGAATTACTCTTCTGGTCGAAGGATTCATTTCATCCTTCAAGTTTCTAAAATGGATTACGCACACCCAAATCGCAGCGATCGTTATTAACAGCTGAGTTGGAATGATTCCAGCCAAACTTTCGCCATTGACCACTGCCGCAAATCCAACAAATGAAAAAAGCAGTAGCATACCAGCACAAATTACAGAAAACAAACCAACTCGAAGCGACTGCAGCAGCTTTGCTTCTTTCTTCATCTTAGCCATGTACTTCATATCCCCTTTCATCAAATAATCAAGAGATACTTCATAATAATCACTGAGGGCGACCAGCGTCGGAATATCGGGATAATTTTTCTCATTCTCCCAATTCGAAATCGTTTGACGTGTCACCCTGAAAATTTCCGCCGCCTGCTGCTGGGTCAGTCCCCGCGCTTTTCTTTCTTTTTTTAATATCTCAGCAATCATGATGATCTCTCCCTCCTAACTTGATGATAGGACCTCTAACTAAATTATACTAGAAAGCCGTGCTTACATATGATTTTTCTCGCGCAAGCGCTGTTTGACATTGCCTTTATGTGCAACAAACCTATCCTTTTATGCAACAAGCGAAAAAAAGATTCTATCTGTCGCAAATCCTTGCTATGCTAAAGTCACAGAGGGGGGAACTTATGAACATCAACTTTACTTGGATAAAAGAAAAAGCCTTAAACGAAATCGACATCTTAGCGAACCCTGAAAATAAAACGACGCTCAAGCGACTTGAAAAACAGCTGCAACAAGAGCAGGATCTTTTAGCGGTCAATCCTAAAAACAACCGCTCAATCAAATTGCCGCTTGATCAAATCGTTGCTTTTGAAACCATGGGTCATTTAGTAAAAGTCTATTTGCTTAATCAGCAAGAATACATCCTGCAAAAAAGACTCAAAGATTTAACAGGTTTAGAAAACCTAAACTTTTATCGCATCAATAATTCTCAGATTTTGAATCTAAACGCTGTCCAGTCTTTCCAATTAGGAGAGCATGCACGGTTAGAAGTTCATACTAAAACAGGTTCAACTTATGTTGTCAGTCGCCATTATGCCAAAAAAATTAAGGAGAGACTCTCATGTTCAAACAATTAAAAAATAATTTCTTTCAAGCAGCTTTTGGTACCCTCGTTTGGATCACAATCCTTTGCTCAATCACAGATTTATTTTCGCGAATTCCTTTTAGCTACATTTGGAACCTGATTGGAATCAGTGTTTTGATCGGTCTTCTATTTGGGGTTATTTACCCGTACCTGTGGAGCTATTCTACCTTTAAAGCTTCTATGAACATATTTATCTGCACGGTGCTCAACACCCTTTGCGCTTATACAGGTGTGTATCTCTATTCGACTCAGATGTTTGACCTGATCCGCCCATTCTTTATTGCAGTTTTGCTCGCCACGCTAGTTCTGCACATCGTCACTTTCTACTTTTACTCAAAACACGACAATAAGAAAATGGCTGCTACTTTGAATCAATTAAATCATTAAAAATCCCTGGCTCACACGAGTCAGGGATTTACTGATTTATTAGAATGTCACCGTCTTGTCAGCCCACTCCACCATTTCGACACAATCAAACATCGTCGAAATCGGACAAGAAGTCTGGTCTTCCAATTGGCGAGATTTAAGACAGGTTCCGCAGGCCAGTAATTCGCCGCCCTGCTCTTCCAGCTTCTTCATCTCCGCAGGGACGTCATATTGTTCGTCTTCGATGTTTTCAACTTCCACCGCTTCACCCATCAGAAAAAATTTAACTTCATGCTCCTTCTTTAAGGCCGCTACGCCAAAGCGAAAGGCATTCCACGCTTTTTCATGCTCCTTGGTTTCCAAGATAATCGCTAATTTCATTTTACCCGCTCCTTTAGTCATTAAATACTTATCATGCTTAAAGTATAGCGATTTCAGTCATTAAAAACAACGCTTACACTGATAGTCAGACCATTTAAAAAGGTACCCGCATTTTAGCGGATACCTTTTGCTTTGATCAAATTATTCTGTGACACGGGTTACGTCTTCTTGCATTTTTCCTTGCGCAAGGATATCTACTCGAGTTTGTAACTCTTCGTACATTGAAAGTACGGATTGACGTGATTCATTCACTTCTTCAGAAATCTCTTTGGCTTGATCGTTGATGGTTGCTAATTCTTTCTTCGCTTCATCGATGATCCGGTAAGCCTCCATCTTAGATTTTTCTACCATACGGTTGGCCTGTTTCCGTGCGGAGATTAAGACTTCACCAATTTCTTGCTGTGTCGAAATCGCATCATGTTTTAACTGCTCATTTTCTGAGCGAAGCTCTGCGACTTTTTCCCGCAACTCATTGATTTCTTTTTCTTGAACTTCTTTAGCTGCTTGTTCCTCTACCATTTGATCCATCGCTTGATCTTTCTCGACAATCACTTTGTCTAATTGAGAATATTGTTCATCCTTCTCGTTAATCTCTGCGATCAGTTCATTGATCTGAGCTTCTAATTGATGGATTTTTTCTAGGCGTTGAATTTCTTCATCTTTTTGCTGCGCAACCAATGCTTGATGTTCTTCGTGAATCTCTTCCAACTCCTGTTCTACAGTGGCTAAGTGGGCAACGGAATCCTTCAGTCTTTCATTTTCAGCCTGAACTTGTTCCAATTGCTGTTTCAAATTATCTAATTCTTGCGTTTCTTTCAGACGTTGGACCTCTTGCCGAGCTCGTTGAACCTCAGCTTCTAGATCCTGGATCTGACGACGATTTTGGGCTTTTTCTTCTCCCATTCGTAAAACAGATTGACGATAGTTTTCATTTTCTTTCGTCAGCTGTTGGGTTTGAGCTGTCATTTCCTTTTTATATTTCTGTAAAACTTGTTCCTTTTCAAAAATCAAACGTTTCAATTCTTTGATCTCTTCTGCCTGCTTTTCTGGTGACTCTGGAACGGTGTTATCAGAAACCATTTTTAAAGCAGGAGCTGGTTTGGCTTGTGGTTGTGCAGCCGCTGGTGACTGTGCTTGTGTTTGGGCTGTCACTGGTGCTTGACCTTCATTTTCAACTTTCTCTTCTGGAACAGAATTGATCTCATCGATAATGTTCTTGTTGAAAAACCATCCGCTCTTTTTTTGTTGTGCTACCATTTTTTTCCCTTCTTTCCGTTAGTCTTCTTCTTGAATCATTACAAATTTATCTTCTCCATTCTCACGAGAGAAAGTACAACTATAATCTTGTTTCTGCTTCTCCCCATCCCTTACATTTAGCTGGAAGGTAATTTGTGTCAGATTGGATACCCCCTCTGCTTCAGCAGCAAAGGCTTGGATATTTTCTTTGATTTGCTGACGATTGTCTTCACTGGTTAAATCTCCAGCCAAGGCAATATTCAACGTTTGGGTCGGTATATCTAAGACGATCAAGGTCGTCGGTAATCCAAAGTAAGGACTGAGTTTATTTGATAAATCGCTCTCCATCGCATACTGCTTCTCGCGACTATCATCAGAGAATAATTCATCCCAGGTATATTCCTGTAAGCCGACCCCTTCTTGCGGATATTTTTTGACCGGCAGCTTATTGATTAATTTCTTTTGTTCCTTTTTCATCACTTGGATGTCATCTTTTAATGCATTGTTCTGCTCATTGATTGCATATAGCTGATCTTGTACTTGAAATAGACTGTACGTGGTTAAGAGCAATCCTACTGCTAGGCAGAAGGTCACGAATAGTAACGCCAATATATGCTTCGTTTGTTGAATTTGCTTGACATAATCCAACTTTCGCTGAAAAGTCGCCGATGCGTCTCTTGGTGGCTTGATCATCTGCAATCGAACGTTGATAACCATTCGATATAACCACACTAAGAGCACTATAATGATGAGCCCTACGCAAATCCAGTTAATGATTATCACGTGTTTTCCCCTTTTCTTTTAGTCTTCCAATCTAGCGAGATGAATCGCTGGAAAACGGAATTGGACAGTTCCTTCGATTAACTTCCGATGGACAAAACCAAACGTCCGGCTGTCTTTAGAAACGTCTACATGATCACCAATCACAAAGTAAACATCTTCTGGAATTTTGTTTAACGTTTGAAATTCATCCGCCACAGTTGGTGATAAATGGTACATATTCGTTGTTTCAAAATCACCCTGTTCGCCGATATCTAAAACCATTCGATCGTTTCGGACAAACATGCTGTCGCCTGGTAAACCAATCACACGTTTGACAAACATCCCCTCTTCCTTATCAACTGAGAAAGCAATAATATCATAGCGTTGAATTTGAGTTTTTTTCTTAACAAGAACCTGATCCTTCTCGGTCAGCGTCGGAATCATCGACGTGCCCGAAATCGTATGAACACTATACCGCTTTTGTAACTGTCCTCTCATAACAAGCAGCATCGTTACAGATAGAATGATGAGAAGTAGGACGGTTAAGAGTAATGCCCTCCTGTCATTCGGTGGATCCTCTGCGTGTCCGTGTCGCTTATTTGCCATGAGTGATGGCACCCCTTTATTTTGCTTTAATGTAGGTTACTAGATCAGATTTCGCTAAGTTGGCATCAATCACCCGATAGGAAATCACGGTACCGCCATAAACATTGCCCTCTGAGATTAAGATTCCCTCAGGTCGAACCACTTCTACAAAAGCAACGTGACCATAGCGTGGATCTGATCCGGCTGTTCCTGGTGTGAAGGAGACCAACCAGCCAGCCTTGGGTTCACGACTGACCTCATAGCCTAAAGCTTTTCCTTTAGTTCCCCATTCACCGCCGTTGCCCATAAAGTCATCGACGCTCTTGCCTAACTGTTTCACACGATTAAAGGCGTACCAAGTACATTGTCCGACTGGGTACGAACCTGAGGTATTGTAATTGACCCCGTTATAATCCGGGTAACGCATCAATGAGCGATATTCTTCAGGAATCTCGTCTTTTCCCTTGATAAAGACACCCGAAGACTGATCGACTTTTACGCGATCGTATTGCGTCAAGTTGTAGACAGCAATGATCGAATTTAACTTTCTATTATAAGAAGTATCGGTCGCATACTTTCCAGTTAAGGCTTGCGTTGCCCGCAGGTAATTCTTTGCGGTAGAACGCCAAGTATTTTTATAATATCCATCATTGCCGGAAATACCGCCGCGTAATAACTGGACGTAATCTCCGAGTGAAGCAGCATAATTCGGATACTTGCGGAAAGCGGAATTAATGGAGTAAAGATCGCCATTTCCACGATCTTCTTGTGTCGCCATCGAAACAGCTTGTCCTTGATACGTCCCCTTCACTCCGAAAAGATTATAGTTTGGCGGTAATGACAAACCACTGGTTCCAGAACCGCTTTCTAACAGTGCTTGTGCGATCATCACGGAAGCGAAGACATCATATTCTTGTCCCAGTTTGCGTGCATCTTCTGCGATCGTCGAAATAAATTTTTTTGAACCTTCATTTTCAGTGAAATTGATAGAGGCCGGATATTCCGCTAAAATCGTCTGACCATATTCCGTCAATATCACATTCGGCATCGCTTGAACCAACAAGTCTTCATCGATATTCATCGGCTGAAGCACGACTTGTCGTTGTTTTTCCTTTTTATCTGTATCCTTGTCTTCTTTTTCAGTATCGAGCTCTTCAGCTTCATCCTTCGCAGTTTCCGTCGATTCTGCTGAATCATCTACCTCTACATCCTCAACAGTTAGATAGTAGTCTTTGCCAATGTAGACACCAACTATTTCGAGCTGATCATTCTTCTTTTGATACAGGAGACTGCCGACGCTGATTTCCTCATTTACTTTTTCTGGCGTGCCGGTGATCTCTATCGCAAACAAATCGCCGTAAAGCTTGGCAGCTAATTGCTCTACACTAAAATTCTGCTCTTGTTCTATCCCAAGTTTTTTGATTCCATCGTAAATCAAAGCAGCATGAGCCTTGTTTTCAAAGCTGGACAGCAACGGCAGCTCATAGCCCTTCAAATCTGATTGAGCCACTTCTGACGTCTTCAGATCATTTGGCAGCTGCAATGTACTAGTTTCAGAAAATGCATACGGTGTCGCTTGGATAACCGCGTCACTCGTCTGAACTTTCGGTTCACTTGATGCTGGCGGCGTTGGTACATTTTGCCCAGGACTCGGAACCGGAGTTGGCGCAGGCGGATCTGGCGTACTTGGCGGTTCCTGACTAGTACTTGGCGGCGTCACAGAACTACTCGTTGTTCCTGTTGAACCACCAGTATTTGAACTAGTCGTACTTCCCGGCGTGCTACTAGAAGTCGACGTTTCACTTGGCGGTGTAGTCGAACTGGTTGTACTAGATGTTTGGCTCGTTGTACTCTCGCTTGTCGAGCTTTGACTCGATGAGCCGCTGTTAGTCGAACTTTCATTTGTCGAACTCTCACTGGTTGAGCTTTCGCCCTTTGGCTGTTCCGCTGCACTGCTCGACGGTGTTGTTTCCGGTGCTGGCTCCGTTGGCGGTGCACTTTCCGCCGGTGCTTGTTCCGCTGGTGACTCCGTTGCAGCAGGTGCTTCCGTTGCAGGAGCCTCTGGAACTGGCGCCGCAGATGGTTCTGCCGGTGTTTCCGGTACAGGTGCTGGCGCAGGCTCTGGTGCCGCTGGTGCAACAGTCGAACTCTCTGGAACTGTCGTCTCTACGACAGAAGATTCTTGTAGTAAATTATCTGCTTTCAATGCTCCGCTACGCAGACTAGCAGCTCCCCAACAAACTACTGCTACCCCGCAAATTACCATAACAATCTTTTTCATGAACATTTCCCCTTCTTTCTATCCTGAATCAAGCTAAGTATTTGAAACAAATACTAGGGGCAACCAATGAATTGAAAAAAAATCAAGGATGCTGAAAATAATCCGCATCCTTGATTCAATCTTCGATAATGATGCATCCACTTAAATTTTCCAATGAATGCTGATCATCCTCCGCCGCTCATCGCTAATAGCATCTGATAAGTCACAATATTTCACTGACTCGCGGCATTTTGGCTTCTCCTACAAAAAAGGAGAGACGCTAATCAACATGTTCACTGATTGAGTATACCTATCAACCTTCAGCATGCTGTCAGTAATAAAATTACAATGACCGGATCTCTATATGTATTTTTTGTTTTTTTATGAACCTTTATGACCGTTGATATCTGCTATAAAAGAACTTGTTTTTTATACCCCTCGCAGCAACCTCATAAAAATCGAGAAAACACCTTCATTGCGCGCACCATTGGTTACACATATTATTCTACCCGCATTTATAAGGAATGTCTCAGCCATTTTTGAAATATAAAATTTAATTTTTGGATAAAATTAAGAGAATTGGGTAATTGTATCCGTTTCCACAATTGTAGTAGCCTAAATCTAAGTAATTGTGAATTTATTAAGAACATCCTAGAAAGAAAAAATCTTTTTTTGTTTTTTTTATTTATTTTTTGAATAATTACGTCCGCTTTTTTTCTGCCGCCAAAAAATAAAGAAATATCGACTGCAAAAGTCGATATTTCCGTTAATTTACCTGAATTTTTTCTTTTTTTATTTGCAGGTTCTGGAGCGTTGAATGTTCCTGTAAAAGCTCTGCCAATTCCAAGAGATTTTTGATGCAAAGATCCGCACCATGTTGGTAAAATATTTCAGCCGCTTGCTGATTCAACTGCTCCATTTCTTCCTTAGAATACTGTTTGTATTCCTCCAGTGATAGCCCCATCACGGAGCTGCCTTCTGTAACAGCAATGCTTAATACCCCCGCATTTTTTCCTTCTTGAATGTCAGAGATTGTATCCCCTACCTTAATTACCTCCGCCATTGAACGGTTTTGAAAAAAACGCATATTCTCAAAAATCATAAAGGGATACGGGCGTCCCAATGAATCTACATCATCCGGTGTAACAACGTAATCTGGATGGTATCCTTCTACTCTAGCCGTTTCAAAAACAACCTCCATCATTTCCTTGGTATAGCCCGTTGTAGAGCCGATGTTATAGCCTAATTGTTTGATTTTTCTCATCGCTTGCTTCGTTTCTGGCTTTAAGTGACTGTTTTCCGCCAGATCTGCAAATAGGTAGGTTTCAAAATCTTGATAGATACTAAGAACATCATTTTCATCAGAAGGACGGCCATAAAGCGCCAGCCATTCTCTTTTTACTTGATCAAGCGAAAGCAGCTGCTTGATATGATCTATTTTAAGCATCCCCATTGGTTTTCGAATCTCTTGGTTTGTGAGCTCGATGTTCTTATTACTAAAGGCTTTTTTGAAGGCATGGACTGGAGCCATACAGCCGAAGTCAACTGTGGTCCCTGCCCAGTCTAAAATAATCGTATTAACTGACATGAGCTACCTCCGAATAGTTTTCAATGACCTTGACCAACCGATCAATATCTTCTGGATAGATTTCCCCAATATTTCCAATTCGGAAACAATCAACGCTGCTTATTTTTCCAGGATAGATGACAAAACCATTTTGTTTTAAATGCTGATAAAAATGCTGAAAATCAAACGCTCGCTGCTTTGGATAAAGAAAAGATGTGATAAAAGGACCTTGATGCTGCGTGATGAATGGCTGGTAGCCTAATTCTCCCATTTTTTGCCGCAGTAGGCGATTATTCGTCAAATACCGCATGTAGCGTTGGTAGATCCCACCTTCCTTATCTAATTCTTTCAGTGCTTGATAGAAGGCCAAAACAGTATGAGTCGGCGAAGTAAAGCGCCATTTGCCATCCTTTTCCATCGTTTCATATTGATCATACAGATCTAAAGACACTGTTCGAGCAAAATCTTTCCGTTGTTCAAGCTGCTCCCGTTTGGCTAAAACAAACGAAAAGCCAGGAACACCTTGAATGCATTTATTCGAACTTGAAATGAGAAAATCGATCGACAGTGCGGAAACATCTATGGGAATCCCGCCAAAGCTAGACATCGCATCAACAATAAACAGCAAACCATGATCTTTAGCCAGTGCTGCTATTTCTTCCAACTCGTTCAGAATGCCAGAAGTCGTTTCGCTGTGAACCATGGCGATCGCTGATATCGTGCGATCACCAGTCAGGATTTTTTCTATATCTGAAGCTTGGGGAATCTCATCCTCTGCCACTTCATAAACACTGTACATTAGATTGTAACGCTCGCACATACTGACTATTCGACGGCCATAGGCGCCATTGGCACAGACCAGCACATGATCTTTCGGTCCGATCATCGAACCTATGACTGATTCCACACCAAATGATCCGCTGCCCTGCATCAAAATAGTGGTGTATTCTTCTGAGGTGACACTCGCTAGATCCAACAGCTTTTGTCGGATTTCTTGTGTGATTCCTTTGTATTCTTGGTCCCATGTACAATGATCCACCATCATCGCTTGTTTGACAGATTTACTCGTCGTCAGCGGCCCTGGGGTTAATAATTTATATTCCATGTTACACTCCTTAATCGACTAATTTTTGATGCTTCTCTAATAATTCTGCAGTCAATTCTTTCGGGAAAACCTTTTGATTTTTGGCTACTTGTTCCGAATTGACTGTTTCTCCTTTGTATAGAGCACTAGGGTAAATCTCCAGCAAGTCTTTGCGGCCTTTTTCTAAAATCAGATCCAGCATTTTTTGCGCTTCTGGATTGGTTTGTTTCCCTTTATCAATCACTGCTAATGATTCGGTCAAAGCATAGGTTCCCTCTGATGGCTCAACGAAATCAATCGGCAATCCGTCCTGTTTATCCTTGACTGCCTGATGTCGTAATCCGAAACCGATCGCAACTTCTCCTAAACGAACCTTTTTCAATGGGCCTGAACCAGAACTTTCCAAATGATCCCCCGCATTTTTATAGATACCTTGCAAGATTGTTTTTGCTTCATTCTCGCCATAATTATCAACTAGTGCTTGGAACAGCAACCAGGCAGTAGAAGATTGTTTGATGTCTGAGATGGATAATACATCCTTGTATTTCGGATCCGCTAACTCTTTCAAACTCTTCGGAATCGGCAGCTTCATTTCCTTCATCACATCCGTATTGTAAAAAATCGTTCCTTCTTGGACGGTAAAGGGTGCGGTGTAGTCTGGAATCTTCGTTAATGAATCAACAGGTAATTTTAGTTCCTTGAACATTTCCTCTTTTTTCTGAGCACTATTTAAATAGAAGGAACTCATCGTCACTAAGTCGGCTTCAATATTTTTTCCTTCTGCTAAAAGCTTGCCGCCCAATTCAGATGTGCCGAAAGATTGTAGCGTATACTTGCCCTTGTAGCCGTTCTTATCTAAAACATTCTTAATGACCTCTACCGGTTCTTCATCAGCATTTGTATAAATTGTGACCTTTTCGTTCGCAGCGTTACTTTTGCTGCAGCCGCTTAATAATAGAAGGAAAAGCAGACTTCCAAGTAAAGCGAGTAGTTTCTTTTTGTTCATTCATCATTCCCCTTTTTATAAGTTGTGTAAGTCCTTGCATGGCTAAATTGATTACTAATAAAAACAACGAAAGCATAAATATATCGTTAAACCGACCAAAATGCTGGAGCTCTTTTAATTTGGCAGTAATAACCATTGTGTTGGCACTTGTTAAAAAAATTACAGCACTAATCGTCACCATCGAGTTGAAAAAGTAATAGGCGAAGATATCAACGATCGTCACCTTTGAATTAGGGATCAAAATCCGCCAAACAGTTTTCAGCCAGCTGTCTCCCATTAGCTTGGCGGTATTTTCCCAATTCAAATTCATCTTTTGCAGCGCTTCTTTTGCCATCTGATAGGGTGTCGAGAAGTAATGAACAATCGTTACGATGACTAAAACGATTAACGTGTTATGCAGCTGACTGCCGCTGAATAATAATAAGTAAGCAACTCCCAAAACCATTCCCGGAATCGAGTTGGTGATTGTAGCGATACTGTCGATCACTTGGTTGAGTTTATAAAGCTTACGCTCTCTAGAAGTTAGGATTGCCGCTAGATAGGCAATGATCGTTCCAATTCCGGCAGTCAATAACGCCATCATCAGCGAGTTTTTCAACGTTAAAATCAAGCTGTCATCTTGCATAAAGCGGGCAAAATTATTTAGCGTTGGACGCAAATCATAAGGCCAATTACTCACCAGCGGAATAATGATCAAGACAGCAAAGACACCTAGTATGAACAGTGACAAACTAAGAAAGAGTAGTCGAAAGCACCAATCTCTCACCGCATTCTTTTTGATTACTGCCTGACGTGGTCGTTCATAGCGTACTACCTTCTTCTGTAAATGATTCAGAACCAAGATACTGATGATCGATGGTAGCAGCATTGTCAGGGCGACCAAGGAGCCAAACTGAAAGTTCGGAATTGTTCCCATAAAGCCTTCATATAATAATGTCGTGATAAAGGGTGTTTGTCCGCCAACTGCACTTGGAATCCCAAAATCAGTAAACGACATGAAGAAGCCTTGCAGAAAGGCGACCGCCAAAACGCGAGTCAAAGGATTCAGAATCGTCTTATATAGTGATCGATACCAGCTGTCCCCCATCAAACGAGACACAACAAATAATTGTGTATCCAAGTATTTCATCGAGTTATTGATCAAAATAAAGATTGGCGGCAATGTATAGATGACAAAGCCTAATAAAATACCGATGGAGCCATAGATATGGAACAGTTCCTGTTGAAAAACCTTGCTCCATAGGCCTTGTTTACCAAAGGCATAAATAAGGACAAAGCCATAAGTAATGGTTGGTAAAAGCATCGGAAAATGCAGAATGCTCTCATTCACCTTTAAAAATCTCTGATTGATCCGAGTAAAATTATTTCCGTAAGCTAAGAAAAAGCCCAAGACTGTTGAACAGCTTGTCGCCGCTAAAGAGTATTTCAAGCTGTTGCCAAACGATACCTGCCAATCCTGATTGAAAATCTGGATACTACTTCCCCCCGAACTGGGAAAAGCGGTCAGCACGATCTGAATGATCGGATAAGCCAAAAATAAAAAGAAGAAAGCAAGCACGCACCAGCTAATCATTTTTTTCAATGAAAAGGCGATTCTCATGATGCCACCATTTCCACAGATTGCTGAAATATTTGCTGAATATTTTGTTGCTTGATCGCCAATTGGTTGACGATGAACTCTTCGACAAAATGACAGGAAGCTTTACTCATAATTTCGACCGGCGAACTGCATTGAGCGATTTTTCCTTCATCGAGAACAACGATTTTATCAGACATCGTCAAAGCCTCTTCTGGATCATGAGTGACGATGACGATAGTCAATTGAAGCTTCCGCGCGATTTCTTGGATTTTGACTTTGATTGATTCCTTGATTACCCCATCCAAAGCACTTAGCGGCTCATCTAACAAAAGCAGCTGCGGCTTCATTACTAGCGTGCGTCCAAGTGCAACCCGCTGCTTCTGTCCACCGGACAATTGATGGATCGGTTTCTCCAAATGGTTTTCCAAATTCAATAATTGGATCAGTTCATCAACCTCTGCTTTAGTAGAACACTCTTTTTTATTGCGTAGTCCGTATGTCAGATTTTGATAAGCTGTTAAGTTAGGAAACAAAGCATAATCTTGAAATACAATATTGAAGGGCCGCTTTTCCATCAATGTGTGCGTGATATTCATCCCGTCAAAGAAAATTTCTCCCCCACTTGGCTCTTCCAATCCTAAAATCAGATTTAATAAAGTGGTCTTTCCTGAACCTGATTGTCCAAGAATAGAAACAATCTCGCCAGATTCGATTTCTAAGTTAATGTTTTCCAGTACGGTCGTCTCTTGAAATTTTTTCGAAATGTTTTCGAGTTTTAACAAATGTATCTCTCCTTTATTCGCATTTACGAATCAATTTTTCAAACTGGATACCGTCAGCGAAAACAAACAAGGACAGCGGTATCCTCTGACAAAAAGTATACCGATGCAGTGTAAAGACACCGTCAAGTTCACGCAAAGATAAAATAAAGATTGTTATGGTTGTGTAAAGAAAGTAAATTTTTGCACTTGGTCAACAGGAAAAAGACGGCCAAACGCATTCTGGTAGACTTATTGTTTTTTCTGACCTCTATTCGTTGCACCCGCAACGTTTTTCTTTTATACTATTCTATGCTCGTTTCAGTGAGAACTAATTAAAAATCAGAGAGGAACATTTCTTTGGAGAATTCTTTTGTAAAAACAATCAATCGCATTGCTCAACTCTCAACCTGCTATCGAGAAAATAAATTTAAGAAGTTAGGCTTAGGTGAGATGCATCATGCTTACATCTTAAGTGTTTGTGCTGAACCAGGAATTTCACAGGAAGAGCTGGCCTGCAAAATCTTTATTAACAAAAGCAACGTTGCTCGACAATTGGCGCAGCTGGAGCAGAAAGGTTTCGTCACTCGACAAAGCGACCAGCAGGACGCACGACGGCTGAGAATCTTTCCAACCGAAAAAGCCTTAGCCATCGAGTCAGAAATTCGTTCAATCCTAGCAGATTGGAACCAAACGTTGTTAGCGGAGATTCCGGCTGAACAACAAGAGGCTGTATTATCTGGATTGCACACAATCATGGAGAAAGCCGAAGCAGAAATGTGCAGCAAGAAATAATAGACAACATGAATAAGGAGCAAAAATGAAATTAATTCTAAACTACCTGAAGCCTTATCGTTTCCGAGTAACGATAGGTGTAATCATTAAATTTTTAGGAACCATGATGGAATTGATCCTGCCTTGGACTTTAGCCTATATTTTAGATCAGGTCATTCCGCAAAAAGACCCCGAGAAAATTCTTCTCTGGGGTGGTGTCATGTTGGCGGCTTCTGCCTTTGCCTTGTGGGCAAACATTGTCGCCAATCGGATGGTCTCACGGGTCGCAAAAGATACGACGGAACATATTCGTGGAGACCTGTTCCACAAGATTACTTATCTAGACACGACGCAAATTGAAGACGTCGGAGTCTCCTCATTAGTTTCACGTGTAACATCTGACACCTACAATATCCATCTGACCCTTGGTGTCATGCTGCGGATGGGGATTCGCGCACCAATTCTTTTAGTTGGGGGGATTTTGATCACTACTACTTTAGATCCGATTTTGACATTGGTGCTAGTTGCAGTGATGCCGATCATCTTTGTGATGGTGACACATATTTCCAAAAAAGGAGTGCCGCTCTTTGGCAAGCTGCAAAAGCAAGTTGACCAGCTTGTTTTGACCGTTCGGGAAAATGTGACTGGCTCGCGGGTAATCAAGGCCTTATCAAAGGAAGCCTTCGAACGTCAACGATTTGAAAACGTAAATCAGTCTTTAGTCAATGCAGAGACGACAGCTAATGTAACTTTGGCTGCCTCTCCCGCTCTGTTGGATTTATTCCTGAACTTAGGTTTAACGTTGGTGATCGTCGTTAGTGCTTACCGGGTGAACGCTGGTTTGACACAGCCCGGTGTCATCGTGGCCTTCCTGACCTACTTCACAATCATTCTAAATGCGATGCTCTCGATCACGCGAATCTTTGTTTTGTATTCTCGCGGCTTAGCTTCGGCGAATCGGATCAACGAAGTCCTGCGCAAAAAAACTGCTATAGTGCCGGGAACATTGGCTCAGCGAAACACCGCCTCTACTAAATTAGTTTTTGAGGATGTGTCTTTTGCATATCCAGATGGCGCTCCTGCGATCGAACATATCAGCTTTCGTGTCGATCCTGGTGAAACGTTAGGTATCATGGGTGCGACCGGCAGCGGAAAAACCACGATCGCCAGTCTGATCCTGCGCTTATATGATCGAACTTCCGGTCAGATCTTATTAGACGGTCAAGAGATCAAACACTATTCCCTTGATGCGCTGCATCAAAACATTGGTGCTGTCTTGCAAAAAGACGTGCTCTTTGCGGATACGATTCGAGAAAACATTCTATTTGGTCGAACCTTTTCGGAAGAACAAATTCAACAAGCAATTGATGATGCGCAGGCACGAGAATTTATCGACAAGCTCGCAGATGGTCTGGAGCATCACCTGGAAGCCAAAGGACAAAATCTCAGTGGTGGACAAAAGCAGCGGGTGCTCTTAACTCGTGCTCTGATTGGACAACCCGATCTATTGATCCTTGATGATTCTTCCAGTGCGCTAGATTACCATACCGACGCAAATCTGAGGAAAGCATTACGAACAAATTTTGGCGAGACAACAAAAATTTTGATCGCTCAACGGATCAGCTCGATCCAGCATGCTGATAAAATCCTTCTATTAAATAAGGGGAAAATGATCGGCTACGGGACCCATGAAGAATTACTCGCGGAAAACGCGACTTATCAAGAAATCTACCAAGGACAGACTGGAGGGCAAGCCATTGAAGAATAAAGGTTCACGCAAGGGCACGCTGCTTCGTTTGTGGGGTTATTTATATCAGTTCAAATGGTTGCTGTTCTTAGCAGTAATCTTAACGATCGCCAGCAATTTATTTGCTTTAGTCGGTCCCCTGCTCTCCGGCTATGCTATCGATGCGATTCAGATTGGTAAAGGCAATGTCGTTTTCCAAAAAGTTTTCTTCTATTGTAGTTGGATGGTGGTCTTCTATGCAGCTTCCGCGATTTTAAGCTACGGCATTAAACGGCTAATGATCTATTTGAGCCAGAAAATCGCGTTTCGTCTGCGGAAAGATCTTTTTGAAAAGATTGTTTCGCTGCCAGTCGGTTATTTCGACCAGCACCAGACTGGGGATATCGTCAGCCGGATGAGTTACGACATCGACACCATCAATACTTCGCTGGCTAGTGATTCTGTTCAAGTATTGAGCAGTTTAGTCACTGTCATCGGCTCTTTTGTTATGATGATGGTGATTTCGCCCCTGATGGTCACAATCTTTTTAGTTACAGTACCGGCATCAATTTTACTGACGCGCTACTTGACCAATAAGTTCCAGCCGTTATTCCGCAAACGTTCTGCCAAGCTTGGTGAATTAAACGGTTTGACCGAGGAATTCCTATCCGGCGAACAAACCACCAAAGTTTATCATCAAGAGGAAACGATGATCAGCCGCTTCGCTAAGAAAAATGAAGATGCAATGACGGCTTATTACAACGCGGAATACTACGGCAGTATGACTGGTCCTTCCGTCAATTTCATCAACAACGTATCCTTGTCATTGATCAGTATCTTGGGTGCTTTCCTATTCTTATTTGGACACTTAACGCTAGGAAAACTTTCTTCGTTTGTTTTGTACTCTCGGAAATTTTCTGGACCGATCAATGAGCTGGCGAATATTTTCAGCGACCTGCAGTCTTCTATCGCAGCGGCTGAACGGATTTTCAAGCTGTTAGATGAAGAACCCGAAGTCCAAGACATACCTAATGCTCATGTCTTTGAAAAAGCCCGCGGCGATGTTCATTTTGACCATGTTTCCTTTAGCTACCAAAAGGAACAGCCGGTCATTCAAGATTTATCCTTTGATATTTCCGCCGGCAGCGTCGTCGCCATCGTTGGTCCGACGGGTGCTGGGAAGACCACGATCGTGAATTTGCTGATGCGCTTTTACGATCCTGATAGCGGTGCAATCTACTTAGATGGACAAAATATCAAAGAAGCGACCCGCAGCAGTCTGCGGAAGCAATACGCGATGGTCTTACAGGATACTTGGCTCTTTACCGGAACGATCTTCGAAAATCTGACCTATGGGAATGAGGACGCCACATTAGAAGATGTGATCAAGGCGACTAAAGCCGCCCACATTCATGATTTCATCGCACAACTGCCAAAAGGCTACGATACGGTGATGACTGAAGATGGGTTAGCGATCTCGCAAGGTCAAAAGCAATTACTGACGATCGCTCGGGCAATGCTGCTGAATGCGGAGTTGTTGATCCTGGATGAAGCCACTTCAAATGTGGATACACAGACAGAGCTGCAAATCCAAGAAGCGATGGGTAAATTGATGGTAGACAAAACTTCCTTCATTATCGCCCACCGTCTCTCAACCATTCGTGAAGCCGACCTGATTCTCGTAGTCAATGACGGAAATATCGTTGAACAAGGCAATCACGAAGAATTGCTAGCTAAACATGGGCGTTATTACGAGCTTCATCAAGCACAATTCGAAAGCTAAAAAATCAGAGTATCCACGAAAGCGTGAATACTCTGATTTTATTTTGTCTTTTTCGCAATCTGCTGAACAACCTCCGCAAATCGTTCGCGTTCATTGATCCAAGGATTGTGGCCTGAATGTTCAAACCAAACGATTTCCTTACTTGGAGCATCCAGCTTCTTATAATAATCTTCTGCTAAACTAAGTGGCGCATTGATATCATGCTTCCCCAGTAAAAAATAAACGGGAATATCTAATTTTGAGTAATCCCTCCGCAAGTCTACATCGTATAACTGCGGATACACGTGATTGAAGGTTTGCAGGATGCCTCGAAGATAATTCACTTTATCCAAGATACCGTATTCCTTTGCTGCAAGATCACGCATGGTTTGGAAGCCAGCATTTTGAATCTCAGGATTTCGCGCCATCGCTTGACTCAGATAATTGAGATAAGTCGCGCTTTTGGTCGTAACTGAACTGCCGTAATAAGGCGGCTCACCGTTTTTCTTTAGTGTATCAATAACCTTTTGATCGCCGTTTTCCTTCGCCAGCTTCATCGCTAGCGCATAATCAATTTTTTCCGTCTCTTCAAATGCTACCATCTGCCCGGTTCCAATAAAAGCTTGATAAAGTTCCGGCTGTTCTTTCGCCATAAAAATACCTAATGCGCTCCCCCATGATTCACCGACTAAATACAATTTTTCCTGCTTAAACTCTTTTAGGAGTAAACGGACCAACGCCGTTCCATCCTTCACATAAGTTTCTGGTGTTAATTTTTTTCGCGAAATCGCAGAAAAGGATTTTCCTGAGCCCGGCTGTTCCCAATTGACCACAACAAAATTTTTTTCTAGTTCTGCAAGTTCATAACGCGTCGCAGCCAGCTGCGATCCACCCGGTCCACCAGCTAAAAATAAAAGTAATGGCTTGTCGCGATTTTCACCTCGAATGCTGATCCATTCTTTGCGCTCGTTCAAATGAACTTCTCTCAGCTCTGCAATACTATTTTCTTTAACAATTTTCGGTGTCGAGGCTGTCAGTTGAGAAAAAAATACCAAGACAATCGCGAAAACGATGACAATCAACATACCCTGCACGCTCCTTTTGACTCCTCTTGTCGCAAACACGTCATTCCTTCCCCGAAAGCGTTTAAATAAATATAGTAAAAATTTTATCAATAACGCCACAATGAATAGCACAAGTAGTAATACAATTAAGATAAATAGCCCCAAAACCAACATTACAATCCCTCCTCCTTTTTTGACCACCGTTCAACAGTGTCATCATAACAACTTTTTGAACAGTAGTCAACTTTTTGTGATATACTATTTTTGGAGGTTGATACGATGAGTAAACGAGAATTGATTTTAGATGCCCTGCAGGAATTGCTTTACGAAGGAACGGCTGGGACCGCTTCTGTTCAAGATATTGCAACGAAGGCGGGGATTGCGAAAGGCGGACTATACTACTATTTCAAGAGCAAAGAAGAAGTCTTGGATGCTCTAGTCGAACGCCAGTACAGCAATGTCATCGAAACTTGTCGCACAAAATTAGCCGCTGTCGAGGCTCCTGCACTAGAAAAAATCAAGCTATTATTATATTTTTACCGCAGTACCGAAGTAGACCGTGCAATTGACGTTGCCTTGCATGAACCGCAAAATGCCGCGATCCATCAGAAATCGATGGCCTTTATCCTGCGGCAGCTTTCACCAATCGTTGGTGAAATTTTACAGCAGGGCCTCGAGGAAAAGATCTTCACCTGCGATCAGCCGGAACAGATAGCGGAAATTTTACTGTCACCAATTATCTTTTTGCTCGATCCCGGCTTGTTCACCTGGACCGATCAAGAAGTACAATTGAAATTAAAAGCATTGGCGCAAATGCTCGAGGCCAGTCTTCAAGCACCGATAAACTCATTTGCATTTCTTTATGAAAACTGGACACAGCAAAAATTAAAATAAAAAGTTGAAGGCCGCATCGCAGCCTTCAACTTTTTAACTGTTCAGCATATTCTCGACTATTTCTTTGCCAAGAAATGTTTTTTCCCCTAATTCATCAACGGTCATACCCTCCGCCGCTAACCGTTTCACCATCACCGTCAGATCTTCACCAACCTGAATCACGTGCTTGTCTGGATCATAGAAACAAGCGACCTTTTGTCCCCAAGGCATCGTTGCGACATCTCGCAGGAAATCCAGCTTTTCCTCTTGCGTACGCTCAAGAAAGCCGTCAAAGTCCTCCGTCTCAAAGTAAAATTCTACCGTATTGTTCTGATAGTTGAACGTTTCTTTGTCGCAACCCGTAAAGCGAATCCACGATTCTTCCGTTTGCAGCGACAATCCGCCATTGAAGGTCACATTCTCACCAAAATCAGAAATAATATCTACCTCTAGAATTTTACGATAGAACGCCTTTGACCGTTCCATATCTTTCACCACCAGCATTGGTCCTCGATATTCCATGCCATTCCTCCATTTCTTAAAAACGTTTACATTATTGTTTACTATATCACAAAAGAGTTGTTCAGTGTTTGAAAAATATCATTCCACGTGTATTGATCCGCTGATGTGCTAAGACAAGAAAAAAACTTGGAGCCTTTCGACCCCAAGTCCTAAAAAACTATTTTGCTTCAGCATACGTCAGCTTTTTGCCAGTCATTTCTTCATAGTCATTAACCATGATTTCCCAAGCTTTGTCGATATCTTCATCCAAACCGAACAGTCCGCTGCGGCCTACGATATAAATATCTGGTCCAGCCGCATCAATGCGTTTAAAGGATTTACGATTGGAAGAACCGTCCATCTCGATCACGTAATTGTAGCCTTTTTCTTCCCGTAACTCTCGTAAAGCCACAATCTTATCTAACGTGCTTTCGATAAAGCGTTGCCCGGCAAATCCAGGATCAATCGTCATGATCGTGATTTTATCCACCAGTTCGATATACGGGAAAATCGTATCAATCGGTGTTTCAGGATTCAAGACAATGCCCGCTTTTAATCCCGCATCGTGAATCTGATCAATCAGACGGAAAGCCAAGCCATCCAATACTTCTGCGTGCATGCAGATCCACTCGCATTGCAGATCGACTAACTGCTGTACCCAAAAACTAGGATCAGTCACCATCAAATGGGCGGACATCGGCAGCGTCGTGATTTTTCGCAGTTCTTCAATGAACCATGGCGATAATGTAATATTCGGTACATAATGCCCATCCATAATGTCGATATGATAGGAATCTACTTTGTCATTTAAAAAGGTGATCTGTTCTTTAAACTTGTCTAAATCCATCGTCATCAATGATGGGGAAAATTCTACTTTTTTCATGTGTCGTCACACTTTCCTAAAAAATTTGAATGTCTTCTAAATTAATATCGTCTTCTTCTTTTTCAACTTGCAGCGCCGCGTCTTCTTCGGTGACATTTTTCTTAATAACCGCGAGAACTACCGCTGTCACGACAACATTGACTAAGATTGCGATCACACCTGCCCATGGCTTCGACATAGTCGGAATCATCAGTACTCCACCAAATGGGACTGTCGCATCCGCACCTAAGATCATCGTCGTTGCTCCGCCGGCAAAACCACCGATCGCTGTTGCTACGACACCTCGCACGATATCATTCATAACTAATGGAATGACACCTTCAACGATATTGATGACACCCATAGGAACGGCCGATTTCAGTGTTTCAACTTCTAATTTCGTGTAGATATTCTTGCCGAATAATTTCGCGATAAAGAAAGCTAAACCAAAACCGATCGGTGTTGCCGTATTAACCAGCTGTAAAGCGGTAATCGGTCCATTTAACCCTTCCGCCTGCATCGTCAATACAAAAGCGAAGACTGTTTTATTGATAGGACCGCCGTAATCAACACCACTCAGTAGACCGATCACACCACCAAAGATCAATAGTGAAGAATTGCCTAATCCATCTAAGAAGTTTGTTAATAATCCTGTTAGTGCAGCAATTGGCGCACCAATGATATACACCATGATCAGGCCACCAATAATCGATGTTAAGAATGGGATAATCAGCGTTGGCATCAAGCCTTTTGCCCAATTTGGCAGCTTGACATATTTTAAAATTGCTAATACTAGATAACCTGCTAAGTAACCACCTAAAATTCCGCCGATAAAGCCTGCACCGATCGCATTTGCTGTCAAACCAATGATGAATCCGGGGGCAATCCCTGGTTTTCCACCGATCGAGTATGAAATTCCGGTCGCGATAACAACTGGCAATAACCCTAACCCTTTACCGCCCATCGTAGCTAAGGCATCCCAGATCGTAAACTCACCTTGAACTAATGCATCTTGACTGGAACCGCCAAAGGCCATTCCGATGGCGATCAAGAACCCAGCACCACAGACGATCGGAATTAAGTAAGAGATCGCTGTCAATAAGTGCCCTTTAAGATTTAACTCTTTAATTTTTTTCATTTTTCTTCCTCCATTAAGCGAATGCTTCAACAACATCTTCTGGCTTTTTCGCCTGCAACAGATTTCCGACCACTTCATCGTTCCCCAATTTTCTGGCAAAAAGCGACAACAATTTCAAATGATTGGTCGCACCGTCAGTATCATTCCCCACTGCGAAAAGAATAATGCCCTTCACGCCTTTGCCATCCAAGCTTTCCCAAGGGATCTCTTCCTGATTGATTCCGATGGCTACTCCGACTTTATTGACGTAGGCGCTCTTTCCATGGGGGATCGCGATATAATTTCCAATGCCCGTTTGGCCTTCCGCCTCTCGTGCGTAAATATCTTTAATAAATCCCTCTACTTCTGAGATATAGCCATTGCTCAGTAACTGGTTCGCCAAATCATTCAAAGCATCATCTTTGGTCTTGGCGGTCATATTGGTTTTGACGATGTCTAAATCTACGATATCTTTTACTTCCATTTGACTTCCTCCTAAACCTTTTGAGCAACAACCTCTTGCGCTTTTTCAATCAATTTATTGGGTGATTTGACCGCGATCTCCGTCGGTACTTGAATAATTCGTTTCCCATCAAAACGTTCCCGTCCCGAAATTTTTACGTCTACTGCTAGAATCACGATATCTGCTTGATCAATCTCTTCTTGGGTTAATTCATTTTCGATCCCGATTGTTCCTTGTGTTTCTACTTTCATCTCACAGCCCGCTTTTTTTGCGGCGTTTTCTAATTTTTCCTGAGCGATATAAGTATGGGCAATCCCCACTGTACATGCTGCTACTCCAACGATTTTCATGTTGTTTCCTCCTAATTGTTGTCTTCTAATAGTTGGTAAAAAAGTTCTTCGCCTTCAACATTCAATAATTCTGCTAAAAAATCATCGTCTGCTAACCGGCGCGTGAATTGCGCAATCTGTTTCTTTATTTCTTGACTTTCGTCGCTTTTCAGTAAAATCGTGATGATTAGTTGAACCTCTGGCGTTCCCTCGTCCAAATCAATTGCTTCTGCCAAACGAATCAATAAAACTTGGCTTTGCTTGATCTTCGGACTTTCCAAGTGGGGCAGGATCACATGCTCAGCAATCATCGTATTACCGACCTTTTCCCGCTGATTCAATAAATCAATCAGCTCTTCCGCTTCAGCCGGATTGGCGAATTCTGCAATGAAACGTTGAATCTGGTCTTTATCTGTTAACGGTTGGTCTAAAAAGACACTGAAAAAATTATCGTTCATCATAGATCGCCTCGATTTTCTTTTGTAGTCGATTTTGATCATCTCGCGTAAACATCGCACTGACCAATAGGGACTGAATTGGGATCGTATCGCTGACACTGATCGTTGTTAAAATCAGATCGATTCCCGGATATTTCTCTGTGAAACGTTTCGCGTCCCGTGAAGCTACTACGTCCACAATTTCCAACTCAGGAAATTTCTTCTCGATCTTGACTCGTAAAAGCTCCGAAGTTCCAACACCAGTCGTACACATGATCACCGTGCGGATCGGCAGCTGGTTCGTCTCGATGATGCGGGCAAAGTACAAAGTGATAAAGCCGTTCTCATCTTCATTAATCTTTGATAAATCAAAGCGTTGGCTGACTTCATCTGAAACATTCGCAACATCGGCAAAGATTGTTTCATAGGTCATCTTGATTTGATCTAACAAGCTGTTTTTCACATGAATCCCATGGTCCAGGCGATTGATCATCGGCTTGATATGATTCGCTAAGTCAAGAAAGATCGAATCTCCTTTGATCGGGATATTCAGCCGCTGGCTCATTCCATCTAAATACATATTCGTAATCTCCACGACCTTTGTAGAAAACTTGGTAACTTTGCTTAAGGACCCCTGCATCCGGGATGAGGTCAGATACTGATAGAGATAGTACACTTCTGACTCCGGCAAGTCGCTGTGTAAATAATTTTCAACTTGAACGATCGCTGCTTTGGCAACTTGATAAAGGGCGGTGTCTTGCTGCAACCCTTTCTGTTCCCTTTGAGAAAGCGGACTCATTTCTTCATTCGGCAGCTTGCGAACCTTTCGCAAACGACTAATTAAAATATATAAATGAGAGAAAATATTGACATTGTATGGATAAGGAATCGTCATTTCCAATTGCTTTTCCATCAGCTTCAGCTGGTCTAAGATAAACAGCACGTCATAATTATTAAAGTTTAATTCTGAATTGTTCTTCAGTTCATCGATCTCAATGATGTTGTGCATTTGGATCAAATCAGCAATCGCGCGACGAATATTAGCTTCCTTTCCCAGAACGGCTAATGTTCGTTGCTTTCGCTCCAAGCTCAGATTGTAACTTTGCAGATGCTCCGCGATGAGCTGCTCATCACTGAAGATGACCGACTCGCCAACATAATATTCTTCAAACAAGTCATAGACATTCTTCGCATTCGGCGAGGAAAGCAATAACTCCTCCATCACACGATTTCTGCGCTCCTGCGGAGAATATTGACTCCGCTGACTGGGTTGAAAATTTGTCTGGCCGATGTACTTTTCGTAATCTAATTTGTAGCCTCGCCCCTTTTCTGACTGGATCAATCCGTCGCCATAGGTTTCGTTGATTTTTTTGATCAGGCGATAAATGGTTTTTTGCGAAGTTCCTAGGTGCTCCGCCAATTCATCGGATGTGATATAGTCATGTCGTTTCGTTAGAAGTAGTAACAGCCTTTGTTCACGATTATTCTTTGCTCCCACGGCTATCAACCTCCCCTTCTTGTTTTTATCATAACCTGTCAGAAAGAAAACGCTTCACTCGTTTTTGACCGTTGCAACGGACAAAAAATAAAAAGTCTTCATGTTCATTATAGTCAGGAACGGCTTAGAAAGCGGCAAAGATTCGCATAATTCACAATTTTTATGTCTGCTATTCTGCTTGTAAGAGTCTTTAAAACAAAATAAAAGCGCAGGACAAAATGTCCCACGCTCCTTTCCTCGCTATTCTATTACCATCCACCTGATGCTCCACCACCGCCGGATGAACCGCCGCCGAAGGAGCCCCAAGAGGAGCCGCCGCCTGATCCGCTGTCATTATCGGACCAGTTATTGGAATTGTAATTTGACGCTAGATAAGCCGTAGTCAATACATCACCATTGCCGGAGTATAGTGTATCTCCAATAAGTATACGACCGAACATTTTCTTCTCCGCGGAAGGATTTCGCAACAATCTTCCTTGAATGATCGCCCGTCTGATGCCTCTCACCGACATCCCGATCAGTAAACCACTTAACAAGATGTGGTACAGCTCTGTATGCTTAACCGTCCGCTGCAATTCTTCATCGCCGGTAACCGAAGCGGTCTCCGATTGATATTTCTTGTAGTTTTCTTTTAGGAAAACGCGTGCTCGTAAAAGATTGCCTACCAACAGCAAGCTAACGAGTGCCAATATACCTAGGAGCACCACTCCGATCCAATGGAAAGCCATCAGCTGTGTGCGTTGACTCTTAACATTTTCGATTTGTGAATCTACTAGAGCTGTCTTCGTATTCATAATCTCGAACACTTCATCTAAAACCTGATTGACCCCTTTATCGTAATCCTCGTCCTTGAAGGCCTCCACAACATCATCATTATTGATGATATCATCGGCTTTACCATCGGGAATCAGTCCTTCCAGACCATATCCAACCTCCAAACGAAATTCTCGTTCGTCCAGAGCAATTAGATATAACACACCATTGTTCTCAGTCTTATCACCGATCCCTAGCTGATTGAAGATCTTATTGGCATACGATTCGATGTCTTCTCCACGCGGCAGCTCTGGTATTGTAACGATTTGAAATTGCGCACCGTTCGTGCTTGCCGCTAATTGTTTGTTCATTTGGTAGATCTTTTGCTTTGTTTTCTGACTCAGCATATTGGCATTATCAGAAATAAAGATGTTGTTCTTATTGATAGTCAAATGACCATCGGTTCCATCAATCGCCACATCATAGTTATTGGCTTTATTCGGATACTCCTTCAAATTTGCTAGATTCTCATTCATAGCTGATTTGAAGGATTTGCTAGCTGTGACTTTCTTACCAGACAAAATATCTTCTCGTTCTTGATCTAATTTCGTTAACTGCTGATCATAGGTCGCCTTCTTCTCTCCATACCCGTTACTTGTAAAAAGACTGAACAGTCCAAACCCGCTGATCAATAACACGACAACTAAAATTAAGGAAAAGAACCCATTCCGTTTACGCAGCTTACGATAATTCTCAACAACCTCTTGATGGATTCGTTCCCCTGAAGTACGCGATTCCCTTTTCATTTTCTCTCACCCATTCTTATTCAAAGCTAACGTCTGGGACTTCTTTAGCTCCTTCATCCGCTTTAAAGTTTGCCTTTTTATCAAAGCCTAATACTTTCGCTGCCATGTTTTTCGGGAAGCGAACTAGACTTTGGTTGTAATCATTGACTTGTTCAATATAGTTTTTGCGTTCAACTGAGATCCGATTTTCCGTACCTTCCAGCTGTACCATCAAGGTCTTGACGTTTTCATTCGAAGCGAGCGTTGGGTAGTCTTCCTGGATCACGTTCACCATCGTTCCTAAACTTTGGTCTATTTGATTGTTGGCAGCGTTCTTTTCTGCCGGTGTCTTTGCATTGTTGTAGGCTTTACGCGCCTCAGTGATTTGTCCAACGATTTTTTCTTCGTGATTCATGCTGCCTTTGACACTATTTACTAGATTCGGAATCAAATCTGCCCGCCGCTGCATCACATTCTCCACCTGCGACCATTTTGCATCCACATCGTTTTCTGCTGAAGCCAATGAGTTATATGTCGTTACTAAATATGCTCCGATTGCCAGAGCGATGACGACAATCCCAACAATGATACCTGAACCTCTTCGTTTCATTTTTATCCCAACCTTTTTCTGATTTATTTGTTATTTGTGATTGATCTAATTATAGCATTCGGGTAGGGGGGCGCCTCAGACTTTCGGCTGATTTTTTACATAAACGGTTGACAAAAAATCGACCCGAATTTTCCCTTCATATATAGAATGAAAAAAGCCTGCAAACTTTTTATTTAGAAAGTTCACAAGCTTTTGATTTTTAAGTAAAATGGACCGGTCGTGCTTCGATATAGCCGCGATAACCCTGAGGCTCCAATTGAATACGCGGTCCTTCATTTTCAGCCCACTGGCAATTATTCAGACTTGGATCATATATATCGATCTGTTCCATCACTGCTTCGATCGCCTCGTCAAAACGAGACTCATCATAAGGATCACCTTGAAACAGCAGCATCGTACAAGCAGGCAAGTCGATCACTTCAAATCCTGCAGGAACGATCCCCTGATAATCAAATGGTACTTCCACCCCTTGCGCATAAATCGATGTTCCTTCTGGTCGCAGGCTTTCCGGTAGCCACAATCCGATTGGCTCATACAACGCCTCTTTGATACTGGCAAGGATACCCCAGACATCGCAGCCGACCTCGCGAGCGTAATCAATATAGGTATCCACCTTTTTCCCGCGCAATAAAATCAGCTTGCGCGCCGGAAAATTGATCAGTCGAACATGCAGATTCTTCGATAACGGCGGCAAATCGTCATGCTCTTCTCCCATTAAGTAGTAGCTTTCAACAGGATAAGGTGTGAATAAGGGGATCGGTGGTGTCTTTTTTTGATAAGCCTTTGGAGTAACACCAAATTGTTTCCGAAACGCTCGTGTGAAGCCCTCATGAGAATCAAAAACAAAATCTAAAGCAACATCAATCACTCGCAGCTGTTCATCCCGTAAAACCAGCGCCGCTTTGGATAAGCGTAATTTGCGAATATACTCGAAGGGTGATTTATCAGTATATTCTTTAAACATCTTGGCACAATGCCATGGTGAATAGCCCGCCTGCTGCGCTAATGCATGCAGGGTAATATCTTCCTCTAGGTGTTCATCAATGTAGGCTTGCATTCGCGTTACTGCCGCCGCATGCTCCAAGTTTGCCATAATACCTCCAATTTTCTTCTGAACGATCCAACAAGTGCACAAGGAAGGTCAAGAAATGCTTCCTCTTCTCTTCTATACTTATGTTATCAACTAAGAGGAGGAAATCAAAGTGAAAATCAAAAATAGTTTAGTGGGTCATATGGAAAAATTGTGTCAGGAAATCGGATCCCGTGCGACAGGTTCAGCTGGAAACAAAGCGGCGGTTGATTATGCGGCTGAGACGTTTCGTTCTTTAGGGTACGATGTTCGACTTCAGGAATTTCCTTGTATGAATTGGCAAAATGACGGTGCAGAATTGATTGTTGATGGTCAAGCAATCGAAGTAGCGGCGGCAGAATATGCAATGCCATGTGATGTCCGCGGTGAATTAGTTACCGTTCAAACCATCCAAGAATTAGAAGCAGCCAATTTGACTGATAAGATCTGTGTGATGTATGGAGAGCTTTGTAAAGAACCGATCATGCCGAAAAGTATGATCTTCTGGAATCCTGAGGAGCATCAAGCGATTGTTCGTGCTCTTGAAGAAAAACAACCGTTAGCTGTTATTACCGTCAGCTTTCTTGACGATGTTCCAGTACCAATCATTCAGGATGGCGACTTCAATGTTCCATGTGGAACAGTCAAAGGATCATTGTTACCCTCACTATTGAATAAAAAGTTCGCGACATTACGTTTGATGACTGAGCGTAAACCTGCTACCGCTGCGAATGTGATCGCAACGTTTGGCACCGGCAAAAAACTCGCCTATTCTGCTCATATTGATACAAAACCTACTACTCCTGGTGCGTTAGATGATGGAACAGGAGTTGCCGCACTGCTGACTCTGGCAGAAGAAATGATCCAGACCGACCTAGAAAATCAACTTGAATTTGTTCTATTCAATGGTGAGGACTATTATTCAATGCCGGGGGAAATGACGTTCATGGCACAATCGTTAAATCAACCTGAAGAATACGAATTTGCCTTTAACGTTGATGGTGCCGGGATGCAAAATAGTACCGTCTCATACTCGCTCTATGAATGTTCAGAACAACTGACCGAGCAGCTAGAGAGCTTTGCAGCGGATTATCCGACTGTCGAAAAAGTCGAGCCTTGGCCGATGGGCGATCATATGCTGTTCGCTGGCGCTGGAATCCCAGCAGTTGCTATCGCTTCGACTCAAATGTATTTATTGATGGAAGCGGTGATGCATACCCCGAAGGACAACTTATCAATCGTTGATTTCCAACGATTGGAAGAAGCGGTTGTTTTCTTGAAAGAACTCTCTGCATCCTTAAAAAAATAGCTCCGACACTTATAGCCCGTTCATCCTTCTCAGATGGACGGGCTATTCTAAATAAAAAACTGTAAATACACGTACTTAAACGACGTGTATTTACAGTCAAAGGTTCTATCTTACAACTACCGCATATTTTTTCAAATTGTAGCTTGCTTCAAATTTATTCGCCGCAACCCAATATTTTCCAGCATTTGGATCAGAAACATGATACATATTGCCGCCCTGATCATAGCCATCCAAGGTCATGATATGGGCATTGTCGATCCCGGTCCCCCAGAAATACTTTCCATATTGCGGACTAGCAAAATTCAACGTAACGTAGACCACAACAGAATTTCCGTTACGCAATTCCTGCTTCAGTGTTGCTGTGGAGCTGCCGGAAATATTCGCGACTTTCCCGTATCTGCTGCCCCATTTTGCTAATGGTGCTGGGAAAATCGACTGGTAGACATTGTTCATCACGATATCTGGTCGTCCCGCGAACCCGTTATTGGGATTCTTATCAGCCGCTAAAGGCATTTCTTTAATAAAGGTTTTTAGATTGTAATTTCGTGCATACCCCTTTAGCTGCAAACTTTGTAGTAAAGACGCTGCTTCACAGCCCATCGGCATTCCTGCTGAGTTTTGATTGATATAGGGTGCATTCAACAAAATGTACTCAGCTGTATTGCCCTGCACAGCATACCAAGAGACACCCTCATAACGCCAACCTGCTCGTTTCAATGTATCTCGTTCATTGGCATTCAATGTATAGTGGTGCGTCCCTGTTCGCGCATTCGGATTGTATAAGCGATAAAGTGGAAGGCCGCTGCTTGGCGAATACCAAGAAATACCTTCGTAACGCCAACCCGCTCGTTTCAATGTATCCCGTTCGTTGGCATTCAATGTATAGTGGTGATCTCCCACATTGGGATTGTACAAACGATAGACGGGATTGCCGCTCGCCGGTGCATTCCAGCCGATTCCTTCGTAGCGCCAGCCCACTCGCGTCAAATTGTCTCGTTCATTCGTGTTAGCAGTGTAAAAGTGCTCTCCGCTATTAGGATTATAGAGCCGCGACATGGCTGTCCCCGCAGCATCAACGGAAACCGGCAAACAAAGCAATCCGATCAATAAGCCAACCAACAAACCAACTTTCTTCATTCAATGATCCTCCTACTCTATACTGACAATATCTTTAGACTTATTTATTATATCATCTTTCTAGTAAGAATCTTTCCTATTTACTCCACTCACAAATAAAGTCAGCGCATTTTTCGATATCATCAGAAGCGTTGGTTTTGCGTCGGATCAAATAGAAATTCCGTTTAAAACTATCGTCCAATCGTTGATGCGGAATATTTTCCACCGCCCGCTCTGAAATCAGTGAACAGCCGAACCCCTGCCGCAACAGACCAACAATCACTTCATTGTTTTGGATCTCCATCACAGGTCCATTTATATCCTTTTCTTCTAAAAAACGCTTCGTATAGTAATAAACGCCCGAGGTATTTTCCCGTACGAGCCACGGACCTTTTTCTGTATCACCAGCTAATACTAACTGATCCTCCATCAGTGGAAAACGCTTGATATTTGGCGCAGACAATGGCTTTTCGATAAAACCAAGATCCACCGTATGATGCTCTACTGCTTGTAACACCTCTAAGGAATTCATCATCTGCACACTGAAACGAATGTGGGGAAATTCTTGATGCAATTGGATCAAGAGCTTGGGCAATACATAATTGGCAAACGAGTGGGAAGAACCGATCACACAGCGAACGATCTGCTGTTGATTGGTCTGGATTGCTTGATACAAGTTATCCCAGTCGTCCATCAGGTCCACGACACGTTCATATAATATCTCCGCTTGCGGCGTTACCAGAACTTCTTTTCTGCCGCTACGAATAAATAATTGTGTGCCAAATTCATTCTCTAATTGTTTGATCTGAGCGGAAACTGTTGGCTGTGAAATAAATAAAATCTCTGAAGCCTTTGAAAAATTCTTAGTCTCATACACTACTTTGAATGTTTCTAGCCATTTGAACATCGTAATCACTTCCATTATCTTTTTCTATCTAAGGTATTATATCAATAAATTCTAATAATGAAAGATATCGGTTATAATTTGTTATGCAAATGAAATGTCAATGAAAACTATGTTGATCTTTTCATATCAAACGGCTTTAAATAACTAACTATATTTATAATCAGAAAGAGGTCTAATAATGTTTACAATTTTTTACACAAAAACCAACCCCATAGTACCCGGACTAGGGCTGTCCATAGGTGTAGCGGTCTTAGCGAAACTATTGGCTTTACTTGTTCCTAAGCTTGGGGGTGCTACCCTAGCGATTCTCTTAGGGATTGTATTAGGAAACACGCTATTTAAACAACCAGCATTAGCCGCAGGGACGAAGTTTGCAGAGAGTCGTTTATTAGAATACTCGGTCGTTTTGCTTGGGTTCACCGTAACCTTTCAAACAATCGGTGAGATGGGGATCAAAGGTTTGATCTTTATTGTATTGATCATGTCAACTGTCATTATCAGCGCTTATTGGCTCGGTCAAAAGCTTGGCTTTAATGAAAAAATGGCTTTAATGATGGCCGGCGGAAATGCCGTTTGCGGATCATCTGCGATCGGAGCAATTGCACCGGCGATCGAAGCGAACGATGAGGAAAAGGGGCAAATCATTACCCTTGTGAATTTATTAGGAACGGTAATGATGCTGACGCTGCCCTTCTTAGGAATATCGCTATTCGGGGATGCACTATTAAGCAAAAGCGCTCTGCTTGGCGGAACCTTGCAGTCAGTCGGTCAGGTCGTCGCTGGCGCCAGCTTAGTCAATCCTGAAACGGTCAAATATGCGATGCTCTTTAAAATAACGCGAATCATTTTCTTGGTCGTGGTCGTTTTTCTATTCGAACGTAAAGCACAAAAGGATGGACTAAAAACAACCAAGGAATCGAAGAAAAAATTTCCGATCCCTTGGTACGTCACTTGTTTTTTGATTTTCTGTATCATTAACAGCTTCTTTTCGCTGCCGCCAATCTTTAGCGATGGTGCGCATTTTATCAGCACTTGGTTTGAAACGACTGCCTTGGCTGCGATCGGACTGCGATTAGATTTTCGCAAATTCCTAAAAGAAGGACCGCGTTTCCTAATTTATGGTTTATCCGTTGGGGCGGTCCAAACCATTGCTGCGGTGGTATTCATTTTTATTTTGCACATATGATTATTGAATTTGATTTATCTTTTTATATTGACAGTCTCGCCTCTTGGTCAGGTTTTGACCATAGCGGGGCTTTTTTATTTAGTCAACTCCAGAACTTGATACCATGAATTATCCTTTTCTATTTTTTAAAAAAGAAATCGGAAAAAACCTTCCCATCATTGATAGGAAGGCTTCAAACGAACTTATTAAATTATCTTTTACTCAACAACCGCAACAATTTCAACTTCTACCAAAGCACCTTTTGGCAAATCAGCTACCCCAACACATGAACGGCTGGGCTTCTCCTTCTCAAAAAAACTGGCGTAAACTTGATTAAACGCGGCAAAGTCAGACATATTTTTCAAAAAACAAGTCGTTTTTACAACTTTGTCATAATCTGCTCCGACAGCCTTCAAGACACCACCGACATTCTGTAAAACCTGATAGGTTTGATCTTCGATTGTTTCTCCAACTAACTCCCCGCTGACAGGATCTAGTGCAATTTGTCCTGAGGCATACAACATCCCATTCACAACTTTCCCTTGAACATATGGTCCAATCGCTTGTGGCGCCTCCGTTGTTTCAACTGTGTAGACTGCAGCCTCTTGAAAGTTCACCTTTTTTACATTATTTTCCATTTTTCCCACTCCTTTTTTAATTACAATTAATCACAATTAGTTTTCTCTAAATATATATTATCCACTAAACCAGTTCATAGGTTTTGGGATTTAACAGATTTAATCCATCTCACGTCTCACGCTTGGTAAACTGCAAAAGCTTAACTCGCAAAAAAAGCATCTCACCGAGTAGGTGGGATGCTTGGAGAATCCCACTCAACAAATGTCAAACAGGACTTCAAACTGTTTTTTTCAAAACAAGTCTCAAGTCCTCAGTCTAATAATAATCATTGTTGAAGTAGTCGTCGCGTTCATAGAAATTCTCCTTATCCATAAAAATTAAATTTAAATGGCAATTAAATTAATTTATGATTGTAATGATAACGGAGGTTTCTTTCGTTGTCAATAAGTTTAAAGAATTTTCTGACATTTATTCTCTCATTTTTGTAAGCCTATTGTTCGTCAAATACATGGTGAATATTATAGAATTTCAGTATTGTGTTAACAAAGAAAAGAGAGAGGGTTTTTTTAATGAATAAAGGAATGACTGGTTTCCAGTTAAAGGTTACCGGGGTTGTAACAATGGTACTAGATCATATTGCAGAATTTTTCTTATTTTTAGGTGTTCCTATGTGGTTCCATTGGATCGGACGAATCGCGGCACCGATTTTTCTATTTGAAAGTTCTGAAGGCTTTATCCATACTCGGAATCGAAAAAGATATATGCTCCGATTATTAGCAGGATTTTGGTTAATGGGCGTCATTAATATGATTTTGAATCGTTATTTCGCGGTAGACGATGCGATTGTTATTAATAATATTTTTGGTACTCTATTTTTAGCCACCGTCTACATGCAGGCTTGCGAATACTTCAAACAGCGGAAAATCGCTAAAGGATTGCTTTGGTTATTAGTGCCAACACTTTTAAGTGCTTTGGTAATGGTGCTTTTGTCTAGCGGATTACTTGATTCAAAATTTGGATTGCTATTTTTCCAAGCGTTCAATTTACTTGTTCCAACAGCATTATTGACTGAAGGTGGCATTCTATTTGTTTTACTAGCTGTCCTATTCTACCTTTTCCATGGTAAGAAATTTTTGCAGGTTGCTGCACTTGTGATTATCGCATTGATCACGTTGGTGTTCGGCGGCGGTGTACAGCACGCATTTACCATGAATTATCAATGGATGATGATGTTTTCAGCGATTCCGATTATTTTATATAACGGTGAAAAAGGTCGCAGTATGCGGAATTTCTTCTATATTTTTTATCCCGCACACATTGCAATTTTTGCTATCATCAGCTTTTTGATCCAACGCTAAGCTTGACCTTGTCCATAAAAAGTTTTACAATACTTTTTGTGAATAAATCGTACAGATAACACGCAACGCGTGTCGAGAGAGAGGCGGTTTCTATTAATTTAGAAACCACCTCTCTTTTTGTCAGTTCTGCTTTTAGCAGCTTATTGAATTAGCAGATTGCTAACTAAATGTTCTCTATTATTCAAAGTATTGAGCTGTTTAGTTGGATCGTATGCATGAAGAAAAATGCTTTCTTCAACAAGAATTAGCTACAAGTTCCATTTGCTATATTAATAGAAATTGCTAATTCCTTATTCAAGGTTATCTGTCGAAATGAAGTGAGGTTATTACATGAAAGAAAAGAAACTCCATTTGTTGTTAGCCGTCCTTGCCACGGGGATCATGTCCTTCGCCGGCGTTTTGATCGAAACTGCTATGAACGTGACCTTCCCCACCCTGATCAAACAGTTCGGAATATCCACTGGTATGGTGCAATGGGTCACGACTATTTATCTCTTAGTGATCTCCATTATGGTACCCTTCTCTAATTATTTATTGAAAAATTTTTCGATCCGTAAATTGTTTATTGTCGCTAATCTCTTTTTCATTGCCGGCTTAGTGATTGATCTGTGGTCGCCATCTTACGGTATTTTATTGATTGGGCGACTGTTGCAGGGTGTCAGCACAGGTATTGCTCTGCCGTTGATGTTCCATATTATTTTGAATTTCACCCCGATGCATAAACGCGGAACGATGATGGGGGTCGGAACACTTACAACTTCCATTGCCCCAGCGATTGGACCGACATATGGCGGTATCATGACCGCTAGTCTTTCTTGGCACGCGATCTTTCTATTCTTATTACCAGTTCTCGCTATCTCTTTGATAATCGGGCTTTATGCTATCCCAGAAATGCCGGTTAAGAAAACTGGTGCATTGGATATTTTGAGTCTGATTAGTGTAGCGCTGCTATTCAGCGGACTGCTGATGTTCCTAAATCAAATCGGAAGCTTAATCAGCCTTGTTTCTCTGGCTATTGGAATCATTGGCTTAATCATCTTCTATCGTCAAGCGACACGGGGAAAGAATCCGCTAGTCCGCATTACAGTCTTGAAAAATAAAGTCTTCGTCCTATTCTTATGCGGCTTCTTAGTTTGTCAATTTTTATTGTTAGGGATCTCATTTGTCCTGCCAAACTTTATTCAAATCGTTTTAGGCAAAGATGCCTTTATTGCCGGTCTGGTGATGATGCCAGGCGCAGCAGTCGGTGCGATCCTAGCCCCGATCTCTGGTCGTGTCTTAGATACCTTTGGTTCGAAAAGACCAATCTTACTTGGGCTAAGTTTCGCGACGATCGGCTGGATCGCTTTGACAGTATTATTACGTTCGCCGATTTTACTTGGATTTGTCGCGGGACATGTCTTTTATATGATTGGCATCGGTTTTTCTTACAGTAATCTAATGACTACTGGCATGAACTTGCTTTCAGAAGATGAATACGGAGATGGGAACACGCTGTTCAATACCTTGCAGCAATTCTCTGGTGCCGTTGCCACGGCGATCGTCGCAACGATCATTAATCTAGCACAACAGTCTCAAACAAACTTTATTGCGGCCACCGTTACTGGTTCACAGATTTCATTGCTTTTCTTATTGGCTTTACTGTTAGCTGTTTTCATTGCTTGTTTGATTCATTTTCGCAAGGAACCGACACTTGGCTAATGTTAAGAAAACGGGCAACTGTTCAAAAGATCATCGCTAGTTTTCAGCTCAAATCCTGCTAAACTGAATATATAAAGTTTGGAGGGATGAAGAATGTCACTAGGAACGAATTTCTTCAATGCACGAAAGAAACAAGGTCTGTCGCAAGAGGAAGTAGCAGAAAAACTTGGTGTGAGTAGACAGACGATCTCAAAATGGGAACTGGATGAAACACTGCCGGATATCAACCAATCAAAAAAATTAGCTGCCGCATATAAAATCTCTTTAGACGAGCTGATCGAATTTGACCCTGACTTGAACGATATCAAAGAAGTTATCGCTAAAACCAGTGAAGAAAAACAAGCGAAAGTCGATTGGACAAGCGTTTGGGCAGAAAAATATCCCGTCTTGGCAACCTATCAGCAGCACGTTCACTTGGATGATTACATTCCAAAACTGAAAGAAATGCTGCAACGGTTGAAGAAGGATTATGGTTACACTGATCAAGATGCCTTCCTCGTATTGAAGGATATTTTAGCGCAAATTTGGACTAATGCACAGAAGCCGTGACGGTAAAACGTCACGGCTTTTTTGGTTATTCTTCACAGTCAGCTACTTCGTTTAAGGAGATAGCTGATTCGCTCTTTTTCACTTGCAGGATCAAGATAATCGCCAACAGAACAATCACTGCACCAAAAATCGGTGTGTACGCAATTCCCATTTTACCAGTGACCTGAGCTCCAACTGTTGACCCTAATGTAATCCCGATGTTGAAGGCCGCAATATTAAGTGCGGATGCCAGAGTGATATCTTGCGGTACATATTTCTCAGCTAGCTGCACGACATACAGCTGCAAGCCAGGGACATTCATGAAGACAAACAACCCTAAAAGCAGCGCTGCAAGCAAACCTAAAATATTGTTTCCAATCAAAATCGTGGCAAATAAGAAAACGAGTGCCACCATCAAAAGTCCAAACATTTTAATTAATGAAGCAAGTGGTTTTTCATTGGCGAAATGTCCACCGACCGTATTGCCGATTGCCACCATCACGCCATAAACAATCAAAATAATTACGACTGCACTAGCTGTAAAACCAAAGCCTTCTAAAATTGGAGACAGATACGTGTAAGCTGCGAATGTTCCGCCATAACCAAAAGCAGTGATCAAGAAGGACATCACTAATGGTTTATTGGTAAAGATGCGAGCAAAGCCCTTCAAATCGACCTTGCCAGGAATCGATAAATGACGTGGCACTAAGAAGCTGCTGGCCATCAGACCAAGCAAACCAACTGCTGCGATAAAGATGAAGGACATATTCCAGGTTGTTTGCTGCCCAATAAAGGTGCCCAGCGGTACACCGGTTACTGTCGCCACAGTCAGACCCGTGAACATGATAGCAATTGCGCTTGCCCGCCGTGAAGGTTCTACGACATCAGCCGCAATGACCGTTGAAACTGACATAAAGATTCCGTGAGCCAGCGCCGCTAAAATCCGACCAAATAACAAAATCGTAAAGGTTGGCGCAAATGCGGCTAATAAGTTTCCGCTGATAAACAGCAGCATAATCCCCAACATCAAATTGCGGCGATTCCATTTTCCTGTCAAAACAGTTAATAATGGCGCCCCAATCGTAACGCCGAATGCATATAATGAAACGGTTAGACCTGCTTGATCTAAGGTGACGTGGAAGTTTTTCACGATCATTGGTAAAAGCCCAACACTGATAAATTCGGTTGACCCGATCGCAAAAGCATTGATTGCGAGAGCCAGTAACGTTAAGTTTGGTGAGATTTTCTTTTCCATTTTGTTCCTCCAAAAAAAGTATTTGTAACCTACGAGAAGATACTATATACTGTTGATGACCTTTTGATAAGTACCCACTTTTTTGTACTATAGGTACCTTTCAGTAACTTTTGTATATTACCAAGGTTTTAAGGAGGAAATTTTTTTGGAGAATCGTGCATATATGATCGGCGTGGAAGCCACAATGGATGTTATCGGTGGAAAATGGAAACCCATTATCCTCTGTAATCTGCGCCACGGACCGATGCGCCCCAGTGATTTGAAACGTGGGATCACCGGCATCAGCCAAAAAATGCTGACGCAGCAGCTCCGTGAATTAGAAGATGACAATATCATCGACCGCAAAGTTTATCAGCAAGTCCCGCCGAAGGTCGAATACTCATTAAGTGAATACGGCCGAAGCCTGTCAGATATTTTAGACAGTCTGTGCAGTTGGGGCGAACAGCATGTCGCTCACCTGCAAGAACAAGGACAGGATATCTGTTTAAAGGCAAACTAACTATCATCACTTTTACAGCAAAAAACATTCCAACAGTGTAGCTAAGTTGGAATGTTTTTATTTTTTAAATCATCAATTGAAAAACACCATAGGCAATGATACCACCAAGCATAGGTCCTATGACAGGTACCCAAGCATACTGCCAGTCAGAGGTTCCTTTATTCGCAATTGGTAAGATAGCATGTGCCAACCTAGGACCTAAATCTCTCGCTGGATTAATTGCATAGCCTGTTGGACCTCCCAACGATAAACCAAGGGCTAAGATGAGCCCCGACACGGCAAAGATATTTGTTCCATCTGCAAATTTTGTTTGAGTAAATGCCAATAATCCCAACACCAATACGAAAGTTCCGATAACTTCTGTAATCAGGTTCGCCGAATACTTGCGAATAGCAGGTCCTGTCGCGAAAGTGCCTAGAATTGCTCCTTGATCGTTAGTTGCTTCCCAATGAGGTAGATAAGCTAACCAAACAAGAGCGGCACCAACAAAGGCACCTGCCATTTGCGCAATACTAAAAGGAAGTACTAAGTTATACGAAATCGATCCATTCATAGCCATTGCCAAGGTAACTGCTGGATTCAAATGTGCTGGTCCCATGAATCCTGAGATATACGCTCCCATCATCACTGCCATTCCCCAGCCCATTGCAATCACGATCCAACCAGAAGCTTGTGCTTTACTTTTGTTCAAATTCACTGCCGCACAGACCCCGTCACCTAGTAAGACTAGGATCATCGTACCGATAAATTCACCCATTATTTGTGTCATATCGCCGCTCATTACTTACCGCCTCCTGTCTTTAATTCTGTTAAGTCAGATTCATCAATTGCAGCAGCTAATTGTTCCGCCATCTCTGCTTTTTCCGCTTCTTCCCACTCGAAGTAGGACGCCATCGCATCAAGGACTGGTTGACGCAACGCATCTAACGTATCTCTTTCAAACAAAATATGATTGGTCCGACGTAACAAATAGTCCACTGGGGTTAAGACCATTTCTTCCTCCATACCATAGAGCAAACGTGCTGACTCAGCCAAACTCATCCCTGGATAAGCGTCCATTTCTCTTGCCAAATGGAATATCTTATTTGAATTCGTACCATAAAAATCTGCAATATAAGTCGCTTCTTCTTCTGAAAGACCAGCAGCAACACCACTTTTTGAAAATTCTACGACAGTTTCTGATACTTTTGTTGGGTCAAAATCTCCACCGGAAACAGCGTAAGTCTTTGAATCCACTTCCTTAAAGGTCAATCCATAATGCGTTTGCAATAATTGACGAATCAATTCGATAGCACCAGCGGCCATTTTGCGGTAATCAGTGATTTTTCCACCTGATAACGTAATCATTCCATCTGGCGCTTGTTCCAAGGAGCTGCCACGAGAAACGGAGGAAGGGGCTAAACGTTTTTCTGCTCGACTACTTTCAAGATTATTCAATACATCTTCTACCTCGTCGCGTGTTGCTTTGCCATCTTTATAGTCCGTCACTACATCGACTGCTTTTTGAAAGCTTTGGGCAGAGATGTTGCCGTTGTCACCGCCATTATAGTCTGATCCAGCATTTCCAATTAATAATGGTCGCAACCCCGCCCAGCTGCTTTCGATATCATCAATTGTCAGCTTTGCTTCGGGATAACGGTGATTGATCACCGCCAACAAATAATCCACGTCTTCTTGTGTGACCTTCGGATCAACGTAATCCCCTTGATAATCCGTATCCGTTGTACCAAAATACGTCTTGCCTTCCCGCGGGATCGCAAACACCATGCGACCATCATTTTGAGCGGTATCAAAATAGGTTGGTTGTGGAACTGGCAGTTTTTTTGCATCAACCACTAAATGCACACCTTTGGTTGGACGCATTTTAGGCAATATAGGTTTTGTGAAATTCATATTACGAACTTTATCAACCCATGGTCCGCTTGTATTGATCACTAATTTTGCTTTAATTTCAATTGTTTCACCAGTTAGCAAGTCGCGAGCTTTTACACCTACAATTTGATCCCCGTCATAGATAAAACCAACTGCTTTCATTTTGCTGACCATGTGACCACCATCGGATGCTGCTTTTTTGATATTCTCAATCACTAAACGCGCATCGTTGTTGCGGAAGTCCAAATAAACACCTGCACCTTGTAATCCTTCTTTTTTGATGAACGGTTCTCTTTCCAAAACTTCTTCCGGAGTCAGCGTATAATTTTCATAGCTTGTTCCCTTAACGTTAGCTAATTGATCGTAAATATCCATAGCTACTTTCACTGAAAACATACTAAAAGTTGTTGGCCCTTCATCATTATAAATTGGTAAGAGCATTGGATCAGGTTTAGGAATATGTGGAGCAATTCCTTGAACGACGGCTCTTTCGGTAACTGTATCTGCTACGACTTCAACGTCAAAATTTTTCAAATAGCGAATACCGCCATGAACTAATTTAGTTGATCGTGAAGAGGTGCCTTCCGCAAAATCTTGCATTTCGATCAGACCTGTCTTCATTCCAGCTGCAGCTGCTTGAATCGCAACACCAGCACCCGTAATTCCCCCACCAATGATCAATAAATCCATCTCTTCATTTTTGAGTACTTCAATACTTTTTTCACGCGTTGTTTTTGAAAATGACATTTCTGTTCACTCCTTATTTTTATTCAAATACTTGGGTCGCTTTTACCGCTTTTTTCCAACCGTCATACAATTTTTGACGACGCTCAGGGGACATCTCAGCTTCAAAAATCTTACCCGCCTCATAGAATTCTCTGATCTCATCCATGTCTTTCCAATAGCCGACAGCCAGTCCTGCTAAAAAGGCTGCTCCTAAAGCTGTCGTTTCAAGGTTGGAGGCTCGTTGAATAGGCACATCTAGAATATCTGATTGGAATTGCATTAAATATTCGTTATTAGCCGCTCCTCCATCTACCTTTAATACGGGGATTTTGATCCCTGTATCTTCTTGCATCGTATCCACAATATCGCGAACTTGGTAAGCAATTGATTGAAGAGTTGCTTTGATTAAATCTTCTTTCGTTGTTCCTCGAGTCAAACCAAACATTGCTCCGCGTGCTTTTTGATCCCAATAGGGAGCCCCTAGACCAACAAAAGCCGGTACAATGTATACCTCATCTTGATTGGTGGATCGTTTAGCAGCGTCTTCAGAATCACTCGCTTTTTTCAACATTTTCAATCCATCTCGTAGCCATTGAATGGAAGAACCAGCAACAAAAATACTTCCTTCCAAGGCGTAATACACTTTGCCATTGATTCCATAGCCGATCGTTGTCAGCAAATTATTTTTAGATAATTGTGGCTTCTCGCCAGTATTCATGACAATAAATGAACCTGTGCCATACGTATTCTTAACCATTCCAGGCTCAAATGCCATTTGACCAAATAGTGCAGCTTGCTGGTCGCCCGCCATTCCTGAAATAGGCGCTTCACTGCCGAAGAAATGATAGCCCTGAGTATAGCCATATATCTCAGAATTTGACGTTACTTTTGGTAAAAGAGCCTTAGGAATATTCAATAAATCTAGAATCTCTTGGTCCCAGGCTAACTCATGAATGTTGTAAAGCATGGTACGGCTGGCATTAGAATAATCGGTTACATGGGATCCCCCATCCGTCAATTTCCAAACAAGCCAGCTGTCAATCGTTCCAAAAAGTAATTCACCGTTTTCTGCTCGTTCTTGAGCACCTTCTACTTGATCTAAAATCCATCGTATTTTTGTAGCAGAGAAATAAGCATCAACGACTAACCCTGTTTTTTGGTGAATCATTTCTTCATAACCATCTGTTTTTAACTGATCCGCAATTTGTGCAGATTGTCGTGACTGCCAGACAACCGCGTGATAAATAGGACGACCCGTATCTTTTTCCCAAATAACAGTGGTTTCCCGTTGATTTGTGATCCCAATCCCAGCAACTTGATCAGGTTTGATTCCTGAATCAATAAATGCTCCTGCAATCACAGACTGGACGGAATTCCAAATTTCATTCGCGTCGTGTTCTACCCACCCCTCTTGAGGAAAATATTGTGTAAACTCTTTTTGTGAACTAGCAACCTGATGCCCGAACTTATCATATATAATCGCTCGAGAACTCGTTGTTCCTTGATCAATCGCCATAATGTATTGTTGTTTTTCAGTCATTATCATTTGTCCTCCTTATAACAAAACAATTTTGCAATCGCTTTCTTTTCTGTTTCTATCCTATCGCGCTTTCCCTCAATAAAACCGTCAATTATTTAATCCTACTTTCAAAATAGTGGCAGTTTTCTTAATAAACTCAATCATACCAAGGGTCCTTACAATTGAATTTTTTTAATATTTCCATCAAAAAAAGCAGCTCCATAAGAACTACTTTACTAGTTTTTTTCTTTTTTAAGCTGCTCTATCAGTTGCTTGATTTGAACCATATCATAAGAAGATTCAAATTCTGAAAGACAATAGATCCTCACATGAGAATATTTTTTCTTCCCTCGTGTAGATATAATAAGGTCGTAAGCAGTTTCTTTACGAACTTGTTCTACCCGAATTCCTGCGATGGGCCGCAATTCTGAAAATAATTTTTGGTAATAAGAAACACGATAAACAGGCAATTCTTCTAAATCAACACCTACGATCACTTCTTTAGCAATGTAGAAATCAATCATAGATAAAACACTCGCATAATCAATCATTAAAGCCTGAGTAACTAATGGATCTCTCTTCTTCAGTGGTCCTAAAAAATGAAGCGCTGTTTTTTGTAATTCATCTAACAAGAGACTTCGTTCAACACCCAAATTCTCCTTTTGCAATGCCAATAGACGGTCGGGTTCATAGCGAGGAAGATAACCTTGAAAAAAATAAATCCGATTATTGATTTGCGAAAGTTCATATCCCACTGCCTTCTCCTGTTGAATAGACAGTCTTTCCGGTCGATAATGGACCAGAATCATTTCACGAATATACATATCCAAAAGCGCGGGTAATAATTTCTTGCTACGTTGTAATTCATAGCGATAAAATGATTCTTCATTCAAAATAGCAAAAGAAACTAGAAAACTATAAAACATCATTGGCTCATATTGATTTAATTCAAAGGAACTCCGACTATTATTTAAGCGGATCAACGGTTCAATTCTTTGGTATAATACATCGTTTTGAAACAAACGATAATTGGGTTTCAAATGCTGTTGCTGCTTTTTCTTGGCTGCCATTCGTTTTAGACTGATACCCAACCAGCAGGCAATCTCACTTTTAGCGCCTGTAGAGAACTTTGTTTCTAATGCGCGCTCCAATGCTCGTAAGAACAATTGATTCTGATCAGATTCAATCAGAAAACTAGGTCTCATTTCTACTGGAAAATAAGTATACATTTGAAAATAGAAATACCGAATTTGTAACTCTTCCCCTTGCAAGCGACCATTCTTGATACGAATATGAAATTCTGCGAGTACGTCATTAAGCTCACGAAATTTACGGAAGATGGAAGACTCACTAGTTGAAAACTCTTGTGCGATTTGTGGAATCGTAAATTCTCGTTGAAGCAAGATAAACTCCAGTAACTGAAATTTGAAACTGTCTTTTACTAGTAAAGCCGTGATTTTTTCTAAGCTTATTCCATTATCCAGCTCTAATACAAGAATATGTCTCTCTCTACTTATCAAAAAGCCCATTTCCAATTCGTTTCCTAAATAAGCAACATCTTCGATATATTGATCCAGACTCGTTTTAGAAAGTCCAACTTCTTTAGCTAACTGGCTCATTGAAATTCTCCCACTTGAAAAAATTAGCTGTTTAAGAATCAATAATTGAAGTTGTTGGTTTTTATCCAATAATTGGTCTATCTTCATACTAACTCTCCTCTAAATCGAAATCCTTTATTAACGGAAAGCGAAAAGATGGGTGAAAAAAGTGTTCGTTCAGCATAAAATCGCTGAGTGTTTGCTGTTCTTGGATTACTGTGGCAAACGAATCCAACAAAGCGGAATTCACACTCTTTGAAATGAGCTGAACACCTAATAAAACGTTTGTTTTGGCGTTCAAAATAAGCTTCACCTTCACTCTCTCCTTTGAGACCACAGAGATCGGTATTTCCATCTTTTTTCTTTTGATTTTTTCAGGATAAAAAAGTTCTTCTTTTTCAATTAATCCAGCACTACCCACAAAATAACCAAACCAATAATTGCCACTCAAACGGACTGTACCTGAATCCTTTTTCAACGTACCAGTGATATTTTGACTGGCAATTTTTGCTGTTCTGATAGCATTATTAACTAGTGACAAATAAAGTTTTTCATTCGTGAGTTGAAATTTTACTTGAATCGTATCACCAATCGCATAAATTTTAGGATTAGAGGTTTGTAAATAGGCATTCACTTTCAGAGTCCCATCATCATTGCAATCCAAGGCTCGCCAAAGTTGATTATCTGGACGTGTGCTATTAGCCAACAATACAAGATCGACTTCCAAATATGTTTCATCAAAATATAGACGAGCCTTCTCATTCTTTGTCTCCTCTACTTTTTCTACAAAGGTGCTCATATGTAGATTGATAGATGATTCGCGAATCGCTGTTTCCAGTGGGTGAATCATTTCCTCATCAAAATAGTGTCCCATCAACATTTCGTCACTTTCAAACAAATGAATCTGCTTGTCCGTTTGAACAAAAGCATTCGCAAGTTCCAAACCGACATGCCCACCGCCGATAATTGCTACCGTTGTGAGATTATTTAGCATTGATAATATCTCTTCAACCTCTTGCTCTGTTTTACAGGTTTTTACTCGTGAAGATCGTGTAGTACTTTGCTGAAAAGATTGCTTTGAACCTGTTGCAATCACTAGGCGGTCAAAAGATATCTTTTCTCCAGTAGACAGGCTTATTTGATTCTCTGCTACAAGTCCAGTACAAGATACCCCTGTTTTCACTTGAATTCCAAAACGCTCCGCCTCTTTTTGGGTAATCCAGCGCAATTCGTCGACAGAAGATGCTTCTCCTTTCAAGATAAGCGCCAAACTCCCTGGAATAAATCCTAGCTCAGTTTGCTTTTCAATCACTAAGACCTCAGTTTCTGGAGAAGCCTGTTTGATTTCTAACGCTGCCTGAATGCCGCCAAATGATCCACCTATAATAACTACACGCATATGAGCCCTCTTTTCTATAAGCTATTTATTTGGTGTAAAATTGTCGCTGCCTTTTCATAGTACGAAAATACCACAACTTAATTATAAGGCTTTACCTGAGAGTTCGCTATTTTATTCATTTAAGGATAAAAAAAAGTCTTTTGACCGAAAAGTAATGGTCAAAAGACGAGTAATAAGAATAACTATTTTTTATTAATTTCTGCTTCACTTAAGTACAATGGAATCTGAAATTTTTGCCCAATGATTGGTTGGTCCATGACCGTGACCGACAAAGATCGGTTGGCTGATGGCTGCGTGGATAAATTTCTTACCGATAATAATCGCTTCTTTCAATTCTGTTCCTTTGGCCAGTTCAGCCGCGATACACGCTGAGAAGGTATCACCTGTTCCATGAGTATTACTCGTTTCAACCCTTGGCGCACTCATCCAGAAACTCTCTCCTGATGCCAGCAAAACAAAATCGGCGGCTTCCTCATTTTGGCTATGCCCGCCTTTGACGATGACATTTTGCGTGCCGAAAGCTTGCAGCTTCTTCGCTGCCTCGATCATCTCCTGATCTGTGACGATTCTTTGTCCAATAATCACTTCTGCTTCTGGCAAGTTTGGCGTTACGATGGCAGCTAACGGTAATAGTTTTTCATTGATCGTTTTTACCGCATCGCTTTCCAGCAAATGATGCCCGCCTTTTGCTACCATCACTGGATCAACCACCAATGGTCCAAAATCGACTTGCTTCAATTTCTTCACGACAGTCTCCACACGTTCCACATCTGCCAGCATCCCAGTCTTCGCTGCACCAATCGAAAAATCAGCCGCCAACGAATCAAACTGCTCTTCGATAAATACACTGGGAATCGCCATGCTGTCTTGTACCCCATAAGTATTTTGCGAGGTTAGTGCCACGATAATACTCATGCCAAAGGCTTTACGCGCCTGAAACGTTTTTAAATCGGCTTGGATTCCTGCGCCGCCGCCGGAATCAGAACCGGCGATCGTCACGACTTGCGGTGTTGAATTGATCATGCTTGTTCCTCCAATACTTTATCAATTTTTTGTCTCAAGCTGCGGACCTTTTCACCGACATCTTTTGCCCGCATAATCTCACTGACGATCGAAACACCTGCAATCCCCGTTCCATGAAAATCAGCTAGATTATCTTCCTTAATCCCTCCAATTGCCACACTTGGAATCGTCACTGCTTTATTAATGGCTTTCAGCATTTCTTTAGAAGTCAGCGGGGTATCTTTGGTTTTTGTTGGAAAAATCGCACCGATTCCTAAATAATCTGCGCCTGCTTTTTCTACCTCTAAACCACGTTCCACTGTCTTCGCCGAGACACCCAAAATTTTTTCTGATCCAATCAAAGAACGAACGACATCTACTGGCATCTCATCATCACCAATATGCACCCCTGCCGCATCGACCGCCAGACAAATATCCACTCGATCATTGATGATCAAAGGAATCTGGTAACGATCCGTGATCGCTTTTACCTTCAAGGCAAGCTCATAAAATCTTCCCGTCACCAATTCCTTCTCCCGTAATTGAACCAATGTCACACCGTTTTTGCAGGCCTCTTCAATCACGGTTAAAAATTTCTCGTCGCTAAAATCATAGCGTCCTGTCACTAAATATAAGGTTAAATCCATTGTTTCTCCCATCCCTTCACTTCAGTCCACCAATCTTCTTCCATCAATACCGAAAGCTGATTCAATGTTTCTTGCCGAAAAGCAGCTAACCCGATTTCGTCTTTTGCCTGTTCACCGCAAAGATTAAAGTAGCTGACCGCAGAAATGACTGCATCGGCCGCTTCCACTCCGCTGCCTAATAAAGCAGCAATCAACGCACCAACGATATCACCTGTTCCAGTAAAGCGATCCAATGCGGGCACCCCATTGGTTAATCGCCAAATATGTTTTTGATCAACGATAATATCCTGACTGCCAGTCGCTAAAAAAGTGGTTTTCGGATACGACTTTGCTAAAGTCTGCATCGCTTCGATCAATTCTTCGATTGCTTTATCACTTTGATCCAGCTCGCTACCATCCACTCCGCGAGCATAACTCGGCAAATTGCAGAAATTACGCAATTCGGAAATATTGCCCTTTACGACTGATGGTTTTTCTTCCACCAAAGAACGCCCCACCTGATCACGAACTCGACTGACACCATAACCAACCAAATCAACCACCGTTGGCTTCTGCGCTTTATTCGCTAATTTACTCGCTGCAATCAGACTCTTTTCTCGTTCTTCCGATAAATGACCAATATTCAGCAGCAAACTATCGGTCTTTTGAAACAGCTCTTCAAACTCTCTGGGATCAGAAGCCATGATTGGCTTCGCCCCAACATAGAGCAAAGCGTTCGCCACCGTCTCACAGGTGACTTCATTGGTTATGCAATGAACTAACGGCCCATCCGCCAACGGAAATACCTTTGAAAAATTCGTTTTGATCATCCAAACATCCTTTCACTGGAAAACAACCGTTGCCAGCGTTTAAAAATCGCTGTTTCCTGTAATTTCACTAACACTACAAAAGCAATCGCCGAACCGATCAATGTCGCACCGACAAATCTTGGCGTATAGATCAGCCAATACAGATCATTTTGACTGCCAGTGAACCAAACCATCACAGGATAAGACAAAAGCGAACCGATGATGCCCGTGCCAACGACTTCTCCCAGCATCGACCAGATCAATTTTTTTCCAAAACTGTAAAACAGTCCTGCTAAGAATGCGCCAAATACCGCACCCGTCAATGCCAACGGCGGAATCCCCAACATCGTCATCCGAATCAATGCACAGACCACTGCCATTACTGTCCCATAGAATGGTCCCAATAATACCCCGGCGATAATATTCATGACGCTGGACATCGGCGCCATCCCTTCTATCCGCATCAATGGCGAAAGCACGACATCCAAAGCGATCATCAGTGCTAGTAACGTTAACTTGTGGATTTTATTTTTCTCCACGACAAATAGCCCCTTTCCGCAAGAAACAAGAGGAGCAAAAGACAGAAAAACCCAACCAAAAGAAAATGGTCGGGTACGATCAGTCAACTAGCTACATTTCCCTGCGACAGTCTTAACTGCATCAGGTTCCATGGGTATAATCTCAGCATTACAGCACCCCAAATGTTTCTATTCAATTGATTGAAGTATAACATACTTTTTTTTAACCAACTAGCTTATAATGAATAAAAGCGGCTCGAACTCGTTCAATTTTTGAATAATAAGAGAAAAACAGAAAGGATGTTTTTATGCCTAAACCAGATTTTTCTGCGATCCATCACGTCGCTATCATCGTGTCGGACTATCAAAAAGCTCGCCATTTTTATGTCGATATTCTCGGTTTACCGATCATTCGCGAAAATTACCGACCAGAGCGCCAGGATTATAAACTAGATCTGCAGCTTAACGATGCGGAATTAGAAATCTTTGCCGTACAAGACCCGCCAAAACGTCCAAGTTTTCCAGAAGCGGCCGGCCTGCGTCACTTAGCCTTCAAGACAAAAGATATCGAAGCGACGGTTGCTTATTTAGCTAGCCACGGTGTCGAATGCGAACCTTTACGAACCGATGACTTCACTGGTGAGAAGATGACCTTCTTCTTTGATCCAGATGGACTGCCGCTGGAATTACATGAATAACAAAAAGCCTCTTTTCGCTTTGAAAAGGGGCTTTCCTTGTAATAGATTTACGCTTCTTCCACTGGATACTTAATCGCATTTTTCTTCAATTTTTCACTGATGATCTCATCAATATCGAAATCCAGATTATCAGCCATCATGTAAGAATAAATCAGTACATCAGCCAGTTCTTCCTTCAAGCGCTCTGTCTGTGTCCGCGCTTCTTCTGAATCCTTCCATTGAAAAAGCTCCAGCAGTTCGGCCGCCTCTAAGCAAATTGATAATGCTAAATCCTTCTCATTATGAAATGGGCGCCAGTTTCTTTCATCGCGAAATTGATTGATTTTTTCCATACTATTCATAGTCAGCCTTCTTTCGCTAACTATTCTACCATAGATACAAGGCTTCGATTTTCTTCCAGCTCACTAATCGTTTCTTGAATCCAGCGTGTACTTAGTCTAGTCAAGAAGGGATCAATCACAACGACCGGATATTCCTCCGGTAATCCTTCTGCTGAGCCCGTAGTGATCAGGCAATCGTATTTTTTTAGCTCCTCATGTAATTGCGGTGTGCCGCCGGATAATTTTTCAAAATGAACGATCATGAAATTTCCATAGATCGTATCTGAAATTTGTTTTGCTAAAAAACTCTCTTCCGTAGGCGTTAAATCAGACAACAATAAAATTCTTAACAGCGGCCCCTGATTTGCCAACCACTCCATACTTCTTTCTTCCATCGTAATCAGTAAATAAGTATAATCTCGAATAAAATCTTCTTCCTGATACATTTCGTATTTATCAACGAAGCTTTGTACCAGCTCTCTAACTTTTTCAACACCGCGATTGTATATTTTCGACACTTCTGATAGGAACATGGTGCGATTACGCCACAGCAGACACACATATTGCCCTTGAGGATCATACATATAGAAATCATTTGATAATACTGTCGCCAAGTCGATCCTGCTTTGCTTGTCTAAACGATAGCCTAGCATTTTATTATAGTCATCCACTAATTCATAATGGCGCATAAACAGCTGCTGATATTTTGCATTATCGGTCAGCGCAAGCTCTCTATGTGAAGCACTGAACACGATTGAATCTGAAAAGGTCAACCAAAGACCATCCCGCACCATGTCTGGGGTCAGCACCATGTCCGCTCCTTCTCTAACTGCTTGCTTCAATTCCTTGTACTCGATCTCCATCGGTAAGACTAATCCTTCAGTCCGCAAGTCTTCTCTAGGATATTCATGACCATTTTTCATCCGCCAGGTACTGACGTAGAAATTGTAGATCAATCGTTTTTGAAAAACATACTTTTCATGGATCTGATTGACTCTCACGAATTCCTGCACATACCGTTCAATAATATGGTAATGCTTTGTCGGGAGCTTTGGCATGGTACTTTCAAAAGCCTTTTGTTTCTCAGTGTAGAAACGGTAATAAAAGTTCCGAATCTCTCCTTCGTTCCCCTCCACTCGTAAGGGACGATAACACAGGTCCATACCAGCCATGGTTAAAGCCTTCTCAATTTTTTTTAAATACCGTTGTGTATTAGAAGAACTGAGGTACAGCTTTTTGGCTAAAGCAGTGATATTCTCGCACTCCTCATACAAGAGCTCCTCAATAATCTGAAATTCCGGACTCGTGTTCAAAATATTGGCATACAAGCTCCCCAAACTGACTTTTTTATCGACAATTAAACGGTAGAGCCCTTTTGTTTTTATAATCTGAAAACTCGGATATTCCTCATTGATCAATTCGATATCATTTAACAAAATCGGCAGCGAGCAATTCAACTCGCTTAACAATTGATCGCTGGACCATCCATCACGATGATAATAGAGCTGCTCCACTAATGCTAATCGTCGCTTATTGCTTGCTCCTAACACTGCACGAAAATCCATGACCATTCTCCTCTCAAAAGAATGCCTTCACTGCTAAAACTTTACTCTTTCTCCTTTTTCCGACTGTCCACCAGAAGCCAATTCTTCGGAATTTTTGTATTTTGACAAAAAAATGAAGTCTCCATTGATTAATGACTTTCTCCAGCATTATTTTCTCAGTAATATCCTTTTTTATGTAAAAAAACTGCCAAATACTTTAAATCTTTTATGTTGTTAACAAATAATAAAACAAAGAAACGATTTAGGCAATTTTTGGTCAATTTTATTCAAATGTCGTAATTTTAAAACTAAGTTTTTTTAGATCGTGAATAAAATTGAAACAAGACACTGTACTATCAGCAAAAATGAGCGCAAACAATCAGTATTCAATCTTACTTTCTTTAAAAATAAAACTTTTTTTTATATTTTATAATCAAAAATCCTTCTATCAACTTATCCCATTTTTTTTCAAAAAATAAAAAAGCAAGGGCAAAGTGACTGCCCTTGCATATTCTCTATTAAATTAGTTTGCAGCGTGTTGAATCCGACGATATTTATAGAATGCAAACAGCATCAAAGCCATACCCACAGCTAGGAAAGCAATAATCCCTTTACCACCGGTTGATGGTAAGAAGCCGCCCTTTGAAACGTTGGCAACCTTCAATGTTGCATCATCTTTAAATGACGCTTTCGAGATTATAAAATCTTTATCATCTGTCAATAAAAGGATTGTAAAGCTGGCACGATAGTAACCCATTTTGCCGACTTCATAATCATAGCGATCTTTTTTCTTTGGCTCTTCCTCAGGCTTTTCTTCATTGTAAAGAGGATTGCCATCTTTATCGACTAACACTTTGTCGATTTCGCCCTTAACTTTGTTTTTTGGATATAAATGAATATCTCTATTTTCTACATTATTCTTCACTACTGGCAAAACTAAAATCAACGAGCCGAAGCTTGAACACCGGACTTAGCTACCTCTTCAAAGAAATAGACTTTATATGTTCCGTCAGCCGAACGCTTGTCCAAATTATCGAAAACAGCCAGACCAGAATCAATTGTCTCCTTTGTATCCTTAAGAGTCGCTTTGCTTTCAGTGAATACAAAATCTTTCGTTAATTTTTTTACTGCTGCTACATATTCTTCTGCCGAAGCAGTCGCACTTACTTCAGCATCTATTTAATTGATATATCAATAAACCTGATATTCCAAACTGTTATTAGCATTATTCAGTAAAGCGCCTAGTTAATTAAGGATAAATAGTAATCTTGCCAAAATTCTTCGGTCACGACCTTCTCCCCATCCTCGAATATAAATTCACCAGCCTCTGGCTCAACGATTCGATCATCAGGTACATGATACAGACGCCGCTGTCCTTTGATCGGAAATGGCTTGATACAGCGAACATTCTCAAAAATCCATGCATATGAATCTTCGGCTAATTTTTTAACATCGACTAAATCAACGATACAAACCGCATGACCCGAAATACAGCCGGAAGTCTTGATCGCTGTCGAACAGATCAATAGCGGACCACGATGATGCGTCGTCCATGAACGATATTCCTCTGTTTTCTTTCCTGCAAGGATTTCCATCACCGGCTCCGGGTGAATCGAGATAGCTTTCAAATCGTTCGCCTCACTTTTTATCTTATTTACTATCATTTTATCACTTAATTTCCTATATGCTAAAAAAATCAACCGTTTTCAATATTGCTTTTTTACTGGATCTTCTCAAAAATCGAGAGCCAAGACTCTTCAAAGACAATCACTATCGTATGGATCGACTGATTTTTGTCTTTGTTGGCTACCTTATAAAGAATTTCCGCTGCCGGTTCTTTCGGATAACCGTAGATCCCTGCGCTTAATACCGGAACAGCTAGTGTTTGAACTTCATATTCATGAGCCAGCTGAAAAACGGCTTCGTAAGCAGAGTACAGCAATACTTCTTCATCATGTTTGCCATCAATATACCGCGGTCCAACTGCATGAATCACATAATCCGCAGGCAATTCAAATGCCGGTGTAATTACTGCTGTCCCAGTGGGTGTCCCACCAATCTTCGCCATGGCTTGCTTTAATTTCGGACCGGCCGCTCGATTCAAGGCACCATCGACCCCGCCTCCAGGAATCAGAGCCGAATTTGCCGCATTGACGATCGCATCGACGTGAACTGCAAGACGTGAAATATCACCAAGCTTTACTTCAAACATTTTGTTCTGCCTCCTTCACCTATTTCCTCCATTATAGCAGTAATGAAGAGGGGGGCTGCCTTCATCAATTCGACATTTTGATGATGATCTTCCCTCTTGCTCGACCAGAAGCTGAATAGCTGATAGCTTCTTGAATATCCTCAAATTCGATCACTCGATCAATGATCGGTCGAATTCTTCCTGCTTCCACCAGCTCGGTCAGCGTGCCCAATTGCTTGCCATCTGGCCGCATAAATAAGAAATGATATTCGGCTCCGGCATTCTTTGCTAAACGACTGAGCTTGCAGCTAGCCAATGCCAATACTCCTTGTTTCCACCGTGGCAGCCCATATGCTTTGGCAAACGATTTGTTTGGGATACCCGATAATGTCACTACCTTCCCTTTAGACTTAATGATCTTAAACGCTTTTTCCAAGTTTTCGCCCCCCAGCGTGTCAAACACATAGTCAAAATCGGAAAGGACCTCCTCAAAATTTTCTTTGTGATAGTCAATGATTTTATCAGCACCTAGCGCTTTTACGAATGAAACATTTTTTTCACTGGTCGTGGTCGTCACGTATGCTCCTGATAGTTTCGCTAGTTGGATCGTAATTGTACCGATCCCACCTGATCCCGCCTGAATCAAGACTTTATCTTCAGCCGTCAGCTGCATGATCTCATATAAAGCCTGATAGCTTGTCAAGCCCACTAAAGGAATCGCCGCTGCTTCTTCAAAACTCAAATTCTTAGGCATCAGAGCAAGGTCTTCCTGAGCCACTGCGATATATTCAGCAAAAGTCCCGATACGATCCTTTTGTACTCGACCATACACTTTATCACCAACCAAATAATCCGTCACACTTTTTCCAACTTCTATTACCGTTCCCGAAAAATCACTGCCTAGTATCAACGGCATTGGATATTTCAGCAGCAGCTTCATTTTTCCATCCTTGGTTTTTAAGTCGATCGGATTGATACTCGCTGCTTTGATCTTTACCAATACATCCGTCTCACGTATCTTCGGCTTCGCTGTCTCAACTAGTTTAAGTTCTTCTTGCCCATATTTCTGAATCATCGCTGCTTTCATTCTATTTCTCCTCACAATGCATCTGTTTCGTTTAAATTTTTAAACCATTAATCCGAAAAGTATCTTACTTGATAGCATAAAATTCGTCAACTTCTTTGAATCGTTAACAATTGACAAGTGAAAACAGCAATGGTTCAATGGTTTAAAATAATAAACAAAAGGTGAGGACCGATGACCGATTTAAAAAGAATCCAAGATGAATTTTCTGAAATTAGTGATTTTCTTATTGCCCTTGGTGATGAAAAGCGCCAAGCCATCATTATTGCACTACTAGAAGCAGCAGCTTGTAAAGGATTACGTGTAACCGATTTGACTGAAACGACCAAGCTTTCTCGACCAGCTGTTTCTCACCACTTAAAGATTTTGAGAAAAGCCAAATTGATAGATTATCGCAGCGAAGGAACCAAAAATTATTACTATTTATCGCACGATGTCAGCGAGATCAACAAACTCAAGAAGCTACTAACTCATGTGAGTCAGATCATCGAAAAAATAGGTTAATTGGCTCGGTTGAAGAACGAAAGTTGCTAAAAGATTTTCGTTCTTCAACCACTTTAATGGCAAAAACCAACCTCTGTTTATATCCGCTTTCTTCCGTCTAACATGTCGAGATTCTCCAAATAAGAAATTACTCGACAGAATGATTTAAAGGAAATAGAAACCTATTTTTATCAATATAAACAATTTTCCTGCAAAAAAATTATAATAATCGAGCATAATTAACCACCTTTATAAATTTAAAAAAATCAAATAAATGCTTTCTGTAATCCCTCATTAAATCCGCTTATCTGTTATTTGTTATTTTTATCCTCATCAATCCAAGCCTCCTATCAACAAAAAAATCACTAAAAACCTTATTATTCACGCATTTAAAATTTATTTAAAGAAATGAATGAGCCATTTTCTATTCAAAATCGCAAAAACTAGTGTTATCCTATCCTTATCAGATAAATGTAACGCTTTTCTTATTTAATAAACAAGTCACTAAGAAAAATGGAGGATTGATCAGGATGAAATTAGTCAAGGCACTAGCAGGTAGGCAACTTTTTTTCATGAAGAAGGACAACCTTATGAAGCGCGTGAGCCAATACTTTGAACAAACCAACAATGCCGCCGAAGTCGTCGAGTACCTTGTGACGATACTTTTGCGGGAGGCGATGTGTGTCGAAGACTATGCTCTGGAGTCGTTAACAGACCTCATCCGTCAAATTTTCCTGACCGCTGAGCCCAATGATACTCTGCGCCGCCATGTCGTTTACTTCAAAAAATTCCTGAAAGAAGACTGGCAGACCGTCATTGATCGGTTATTCCTTAATGAAGCAGAATACCATGAAATTACCAAGCAAGCTTGTTTATATAATGAATTTCTAGAGAAAAAGACCCGTAGAACACCGCAAGTATCCGGTGAAAAATTCAATACTGTCGCCATTTTTAAGGATGCGGATGGGAAAAAATATACGTGGACATTGCGTGATACGAAAGAAATCCCAGTTGATTCAGAAAGTCAGATCGCTGAAACAGCGGGCGTATTGCAAATTTTGACGACGTTGACGATCTTCAAGTCTACGAAAGGCGTAAGGCGCTTTGCGGAATTAATTGAATATCACACGGTCAAAGCCAGCATCACTGTGGACTATAAAGTACCGCAGGCAGAAGCGCCCGTTCCAGCTTCAGACAGCGAGAAAACAACTGAACCACAAACAACTCAAAAGCAAGAAAAACCAGCTTCTTCTATTAATAGTAGTAAAACACCACAAAAACCAACCCAGCCCGCCGCAAGCGAAGCAAGTAAAAGCACCTTGTCCTATGATAAGGTCATGGAAAAAAATGAAGCGATGTACCAATTGACACAAGCGGCTCCGCCAGTTGAACCGAAGGGGTGCTCCGCCGCGCCAAATCCTGAAGCAACAGAGAAACCACCTTCACTCAAAAACGCGAAACAGCAGCCGCAGGAGATAGACGACACGGAAAAAAACACCAAAGGACTTCAGTCAACTTCTAAGAAGAAAAAAGACAAGCCGTCAACCAAGAAGAAGAAGAAAAAGAAGGGCAAGAAATGGAAGTGATGCCGACCGTTGTCTAAAACCATTCTGTCACTTTGAGTAAAAAAAAGGCGCAGCAGGCCGGTCTATTTAGTGTGGAAAAATTAGTCATGAATAAGCTTCTTTGTCCTGTCTAAAAGCCAAACAATCCGAAGTCGATCAAGAGACCCGTTCGATTTTGTGTACCGATTAAGTGAACAATGAAATCAAATAGACCCTTCTTTTTTGAAAAAAGCTTATGCATAAAAAACGAAACAGGCGAAAGATCCACTGCACTCGCCATACAGTCAACCATTCACCTGTTTATTTTTAGTCATCTAGTTGTCGGTTGAGCATGCCTCAACGCAACTTTCTTAAGCCATTTCTTCATGCTGACGTTCGAAACTATCTAGTAGCACTCGAACTTCTGCCGTTGATTTGGTATTCATTAGACTCACCCGCAGATCATTCGCGCCAGGAAACCCTTTGACATAGATTTTGAAGAAACGGTGCAGCCCAACGATCGAACGAGGAACCTGCTCCGCATATTTGTCTTGCAGATCAAGCTGTAAACGTAGCAAGCCGATCAATTCTTTGGGTGAATGCTCTTTCGATTCCTTTTCAAAAGCATACGGATTCTTGAAAATCCCGCGCCCGATCATCAAACCATCCACACCATATTTTTCCGCAAGCTCTAGCCCCATCTGACGATCCAAGATATCCCCATTGATCGTAATCAAGGTTTGCGGTGCAAGCTCATCGCGCATTTTTACGATTTGCGGGATCAGGTCCCAATGCGCATCGACTTTGCTCATTTCTTTCCGCGTCCGCATATGAACCGAAAGATTCGCGATATCTTGCTTCAACAGATGGCTGATCCAATTCTCCATCTCAGCAAGTTCCGTGAAGCCAAGCCGCGTCTTAACACTGACAGGTAAACCGCCTGCTTTCGCTGCTTCAATCAGTTCTGCCGCCACTTCAGGTCGCAGGATCAAGCCGCTGCCTTTGCCGCGTTCTGCGACATTTGGCACAGGACAGCCCATATTCAGATCGATTCCTTTAAATCCCATTTCTGCCAACGCGATACTCATCTCACGAAAGAATTCTGGTTTGTCCCCCCAGATATGTGCCACCATCGGCTGCTCATCCTCCGTGAAAGCCAGCCGTCCACGAACACTCTCGATCCCATCAGGATGACAAAAACTATCCGAATTCGTAAATTCCGTAAAGAAAACATCAGGAGCCCCAGCCTCCTTCACCACATGGCGAAACACCACATCCGTCACATCTTCCATCGGTGCCAAGATAAAAAAGGGCTTTGGCAGCTCTGCCCAAAAATTACTCTTCATTATGTATGCTTCCTCCTAAATATCAAAACAACGTCATTATACTAAGGTTTGGTGGAAGAAGCAAAAATACAAATTACAATCTAAAAAAAGCCCTTAACTAGGAAGCTAAGGGAAAGGAAGTTCGTTGATGTGCGCCTTACTGTCATACCACAGTTCTTCAGGCGAATAAGAATCCGTACCGTTGAGAATCACTTCGCCCGACTCTTTAAACTCAAACTCCGAGCCGATCCAGTGATAGGAAGTATACCTGCCAAACGCGAATAGATTACGCTTTATTCTTCCTTTCTTCGGGACATAAAGATCGAGCATTTCATCAAATAAATGCGATCTCAAATAACGTATCTCCTCATTATCAAAAGTAATTCGTAGAAAACCAGACATATTATCAATACTTACCGCTTTAGGCACCTTGCCTTTAGGGTATTGTTTTATCTCAATTGATTTTTCTAACTCGTCTTCTTTTTTCGTTTTAGAAAAGAAAGAGGCAAAAAAAGAAGGCTTCGAATTTCCCAAAAGCTCATCTGCCGATACCTGAAAGTATTGACTCAATTTCACCAGCATATCTAAATCAGGGTAGCTTTTATTGCGTTCCCACTTCGAAATAGCCTGCGGGGTAACATTCAAAAAAGCCGCCAGATCCTTT